>NZ_JAYMZS010000070.1:0-47149 GCF_035828755.1 Amycolatopsis sp. H20-H5
TTTGCTTGTAGGGGGGCGACCTACCGTCGCGAGTTGGGGCGGCCTGGCGGCCGCGAAAGAGGGCGCGCGGCGGTGAAGTCTCCCCTCGCAGGGCTCGGGGAGACGCTGTGGTTGGGGCGGGCTGCTGGGGTTGGGTTTTGTTGTTGGTGTTGTGGTGGGGCGGGCTGCTGGGGTTGGGTTGGGTTTTGTTGTTGTTGTTGGTGGTGTTGTTGTTGGGGTGGACGCTGGGTTGGGTGGTGGTTTTTAGTGCCAGCCGGTGGGGTGTACGCCGCCGGGGATGGGGGCTTGGGGGTCGTAGGGGGTTCGGGTGAAGATGAATGTTGCCAGGTCCAGGTGGTTGGGCTTGCCGTCTGGTGTTCGGCCTACCGTCAGGGTTTCGCCGTGGTAGTAGGCGTCCAGGCCTGTCCAGGTGTCTTCGCCTGTGGGCTTGAAGCGGGATGCTCGGCCGGGGCCTTCGGCGGGGGCCAGGGAGAACAGGCCGTCTGGTAGCAGGCGCAGGTGGTAGGGGGTTGGGCCCCAGTGCCAGATTCCGGTCAGGTCCAGGTGGGTGGTGTCCACTGTGGACGGTTGCCACTCGGTGGGTAGTGACGGCTCGTGTTCTTCGGTGAGAGTGATGAGGTCTATGCAGAGTTGCAGGATTCCGACGCCTGAGGTCGAGTTCGCCAGTGTCAGCGCGCCGGTTCCGGTGGCCGGGTCGATCAGGGAACAGGCCAGGAAGCCCGGCATCGAGCCGGTGTGCCCGGCGAGCCTGCGTCCCTGGTGGCGCACCAGTTGCAGGCCGAGGCCGTAGCCGACGGTCCAGGTGTCCGCGTCGTCCACGGTGATCATGTCGCGCATCTCGGCGATCGTCTCGGAGCTGAGCACGTCCCCGCCGTCACCGCCGACGAACGTCGTCCAGCGGGCGAGGTCGGTGATCGTCGACCACAGCTGACCGGCCGGGGCCATCGCACCGGCGTCGGGTGAGGGCTCGGGCAGGAGCAGGTCCGCGAATGGGTGCACCGCGAAGCCGTCCGCGTGCTCGCCCTCGGGGGCCGGGCTGGTGCGGGACATCCCGAGCGGGCCGAGCACCTCGGTGCGGACGACGTCGAGCCAGCTCGTGCCCCGGTGACGGGCCAGTACCTCGCCGAGCACGCCGAAACCGACGTTGGAGTAGTGGAAACGGCTGCCGGGGCGGTTCTTGAGCGCGCCGGTGGCGAGGCTGCCGTCGAGGGCGGCCCAGTCCGCGCCGGGGGTGCGCTCCCACCAGAGGCCGGGGGATTCGGCGGTGAGCCCCGCCGTGTGCGAGAGCAGCTGCCCGATCGTCGACGAACCGAACGACGTGCCCTGGACGTGCTTTTCGAGCGGGTCGTTCAGGTCGAGCAGGCCCTCGTCGCGCAGCCGCAGCACCCCGGCCGCGACGATCGACTTGGTGATCGACCCGAGCCGATACTGGGTGTCGGCGCCGGGTGTCTCGCCCGCCACCCGCCCCCGGCCGCCGGACCAGGCGATTTCGCCGTCACGGACAACGGCGGCGACGATGGACGGCACCCGGCACTTGGTCTGCTCGTGCGCCAGCCGGCGGAGCAGGGTCAGCTCGGTCGAAGGAAGCATGCCGGTCATTCTGCCTGGCCCCTCCAGACGTGCCATGAACGGTCTGTTCATCTCACGTGAAGAGGTTGAGGGACATCGCTGTGGTGACCGCGGCGGTCCGGTCGGACACGCCGAGTTTGGTGAACACCCGCAACAGGTGCGTTTTGACCGTCGCCTCGCTGATGTGCAGCGCCCGCCCGATGTCGGCGTTGGTGCTGCCCGTGCCCACCAGCCGCAGCACCTCGATCTCCCGCGCGGACAACGGCTGTGGCGCCGGATTGCGCACCCGATCCACCAGCCGCCCGGCCACCGACGGTGCCAGCACGGTCTCCCCGCGTGACGCCGCCCTGATCGCCCCGGCCAGCTCCGCGCGCGAAGCGTCCTTCAGCAGGTACCCCGACGCGCCCGCTTCGACGGCGCGCAGGATGTCGGCGTCCGTTTCGTATGTCGTCAGGACGACCACGCGCTGCTCCGGCGTCTCGCCGAGGATCTTCCTGGTCGCGCCGACGCCGTCCAGGCCGGGCATCCGCAGGTCCATCAGGATCACGTCCGGCTTCCTGGCCCGGCTCAGCGCGACGGCCTCGTCGCCGGATCCGGCCTCGCCGATCACCGTGAGGTCCGCCTCCGCCTCCAGCATGCCGCGCAGTCCCTCGCGCACCACCGGATGGTCGTCCACCAGCAGGATGGTGATCACGCGGGTACCTCCAGTTCGATCGTGGTGCCCACCGCGGGATCGCTGAGGACCTTCACCCTGCCACCCACCTGTTTCGCCCGCGCCCGCATCCCGGACAACCCGTACCCGCTCGAAGGCGACTCCGGGTCGAACCCCGCGCCGTCGTCGCTCACGCTGAGCCGGACCCCAGTGTCCACAACGGACAGACGGACGTTCACCGCCGACGCGGCCGCGTGCTTGCGGACGTTGGTCAGCGCTTCCTGCGCCCCGCGCAGCAGGACGACCTCGGTCGGTGTCCCCAGCGCGGGCAGCGGGCCCTCGATCTCGCAGCTCACCACGATCGCGGTCTCCTCGCCCAGCCGCTCGGCCTGGCGGCGCAAGGCGTCGACCAGCGAACCGGCGGCCAGCGCGGACGGCGACATCGCGGCGACCATCGCCCGCGCCTCGGCCAGGTTCTCGCGGGCGGTGCGCCGGGCGAGGTCCAGATGCCGCCGGGCCGCGTCGGGCGCGGTGTCCATTTCGGACTCGATGGCCTGGGTGAGCGCGACGATGCTGGTGAACCCCTGGGCGAGGGTGTCGTGGATCTCCCTGGCGAGCCGCTCCCGCTCAGCGGCCGTGCCCGCTTCCCTTGACAGCCTGGAAACCTCCGCCTGACTCGCTTCCAGCTGCTCGATCAGTTCCGCGCGTTCCTTGCTCTGCTCGATGATCTGCGAAGACCAGCGGCCCATGAGCAGGCTGAAGACGATCAGCAGCACGGTCATCGGCAGCAGCACGAGGAACACGCCGCTGTCGGCACCGTCGTGGATCAGCGAGGAGAGCGGACTCACCAGGATCGCGCAGGTGACGAGGACCGACGCCGGTTTCAGCTCCAGCGTCATGAACATCAGCGGGCAGACGGCGAACAGGATGAAGCTGGCCGTGCCGTCGGCCAGCGTGGCGATCAGGAACAGCGCCAGGATGACGAAGACGAACGACTGCCTCGGGTTTTCGGCTCTGGTGGCGAAACGACGGCCCAGCGCCAGGTAGGCGATCGGGAGCCCGACCACCGCGGCCAGGCTGATCCACTTCGCCGGTCCGCTCCCGTCGTCGGCGAGGATCAGCCCGGCGGTCGAGAGGAAGGCGATCGCGAACAAGACCTCCCAGAGCCAGAACCAGCGCTCCCAGGCGTTCACTTGCCCGTGTTCGTCCACCTGAAGGACAGCTTCGCGAGCACGAGCCCGGCGACGCACCAGGCGCCGAGCACCAGTGCCACCCTCGGAAGTTCCCATGTCCCCGCCATCTCCATCGCGCTCGCCCCGTCCGGCAGGAACACCGAGCGGAAGCCCTGGCAGATCCATTTCACCGGGAAGAACGAGGCGATGTCGACCATAACCTTCGGCAGCGCGGTGATGGGCGTGACGAACACGCCGGAGATGAACTGCAGCGAGATGTAGATCAGGTTCATCACCGCGACCGCGGCGCTGACCGACTTCGTCGCCGAGCTCAGTGCGATGCCGAGGAACGTGCAGGAGATGATGCCGAGCGCGAACACCCACAGCGCGGTCAGCCACTTCATCGGGTCCGTCGGCAGGGTGAGGCCGAACAGCAGGGCGCCGACGGCGACCATCAGCACGACCTGCGCCAGGCTCGACACCGCGACCATGACGATCTTCCCGATGAAGTACGACGCCGCGGGCATCGGCGTGCCCCGCAGGCGTTTCAGCGTGCCGTCCTCGCGGTCGCCCGCCAGGCCGATCCCCATGCTGTTGAACGACGTCGAGACGATGCCGGAGCCGATCATCCCGGCGGCCAGCACCTGCCCCGAGGTGACCGCGATGCCCGGGATCGGGTTGTTGAGCATCGAGCCGAGCAGGATCATCAGCAACGCGGGCAGCGCGAAGGTGAAGACCACCTGCTGCCGGTTGCGGAAGAACAGCCGCAGCTCCGCCCCTCCCCGCATGAGGCCAACCGAAAGCGTGCTGGGCAGGGTGAGGGTGGCAGTCACAGCTGCTCTCCGATCAGGTCGAGGTAGACGTCTTCGAGGCTCGGCCGGGTGACGGTCAGTTCCGCGAGTTCCCGGCCCCCGGCGGAGAGTTCGTGGATGAGCTTCGTGGGGAAGTTGGTGCGTTCGCTGTGCGGCCCGCGCTCGTCGGCCCAGGTCACGGTGGCCTCGGCGTGGGCACGGCCGCCCAGGGTCTGCGGCGAGCCCTCGGCGACGATGCGGCCCCGCGCGATCACCGCGACCCGGTCGGCGAGCGCCTCGGCCTCGTCGAGGTAGTGGGTGGTGAGCAGGATGGTGGTGCCCTCTTCGGCGAGGTCGGAGAGGAGCGTCCAGAACTGGCGCCTGGCCTCGGGGTCGAAGCCGGTGGTCGGCTCGTCGAGGAACACCAGCTCGGGGCGGCCGATGATGCCCAGCGCGACGTCCACGCGCCGCCGCTGCCCGCCCGAGAGCGTCTTGACCCTGGCGTTCGCTTTCTCGGCGAGGCCGACCTTGTCGATCACCTCGGCCGGGTCGCGCGGGTCGGCGTAGTACCGGGCGAAGTGCCGGAGGGTCTCGGCGACGGTCAGCTCGGCGGCGTCGTTGGCGGTCTGCAGCACGATGCCGAGGCGTGAACGCCATTGCCGCCCGGCGCGGCCGGGGTCCTCCCCGAGCACGCTGGCCTCACCGGCGGTCCGGTCGCGGTGACCTTCGAGGATTTCGACGGTGGTGGTCTTCCCGGCGCCGTTGGGCCCCAGCAACGCGAAGACCTCGCCCTGGGCGATGTCGAGGTCGATCCCGGCCACGGCCGTGTGGCCGGGGTACTCCTTGCGCAGTCCGCGCGCTGTCACTGCTGAGGTCATGTCCTGATCGTGCTGCTCGCGAGCGGCCCGCGGGACGCCCGGCAAGTGGAACCGGCTGTCCACCGATCGATGGACACGGGCGGTGCGCCGTTTCCCGTGGAACAAGCAAAAACGCTGTCATAGAAGGCAAAACGGGTGTTCTGACCGTGCTGGGCGGGGCCGCAAGCGGCCAACACGGTGACGCGGGTGGGAACACACGGGTGAACACTTGCTCTTATTGACAAAGTGTCTAACATGACAGAATGCCTCATACTTGGGTGACGGCCAGCGACGGTGTCCGCCTCTCGGTCCGGGTGACCGGCCGGCAGGACGCGCCCACCGTGGTGCTCGTGCACGGCTATCCGGACAACGGCTCGATGTGGGACGGCGTCGCCGCCGAGCTCGAGGACCGCTACCGGGTCGTCGTCTACGACGTGCGCGGAGCGGGTCAGTCGGACAAGCCATCAGGACGCACGTCCTACAAGCTGGACCAGTTGTCCCGAGACCTGGCCGCGGTGATCGGGGAGGTCCGGCCAGAGGGCAAGGTGCACCTGCTCGCCCACGACTGGGGCTCCATCCAGACCTGGCATGCGGTGACCGGGGACGACCTGCGCGGCCGCGTCGCCTCGTTCACCTCGATCTCCGGGCCGAGCCTCGACCACGCGGGCGCCTGGTTCCGGGCGAACCTGCGGCCGAGCCCGCGTCGGCTGAAGAACGCGCTCACCCAGTTCCTGCACTCCGGCTACATCCTGTTCTTCCAGCTCCCGCTGCTGCCGCAGCTGATGTGGCGCACCGGGGCGATGCGCGCGATCATGGCGAAGGTCGACCCCGCCGAAACCCCACCGTCTACTCTGGACGGCGTCAAGGGCCTCGCGCTCTACCGCGCCAACATGATGACGCGGCTCAGCCGCCCGGCGCCGCGCCCCGCCGACGTCCCGATCCAGGTGCTCGCGCCGACCGGCGACTCGTTCGTCACCACGCCGCTGCAGACCGAGGTCGAACGCTGGGCGCCCGATCTGCGGGTCCGGCGGCTCACCGGCTCGCACTGGATCACCCGTGCGAAGCCCGCGGTGATCGCGAACGCCGCCGCCGAGCTGATCGACCACGTCGAGGGCGGTGAGGAGAGCCGCGCGCTCAAACGGTCCCGTGTGGACGGTGCGCGTCGCGGCCGGTTCGCGCACAAACTGGTGGTGATCACCGGCGCGGGCAGCGGCATCGGCCGGGCGACCGCGCTCGCGTTCGCAGGCGAAGGGGCCGACCTCGTCATCACCGACATCAACCCCAGCGCCGCCGCGGACACCGCGAAGCTCTTGCGGGACAAGGGCGCCGGTGTCGGGGAGTACACAGTGGACTCCTCGGACGCGGCGGCGGTGAACGCCTTCGCCGAGCAGGTCAAGGCCGAACACGGCGTGCCGGACATCGTGATCAACAACGCCGGGATCGGCATGTCCGGGCCGTTCCTCGACACTTCCGTCGAGGACTGGGAACGCGTCATCGACATCAACCTGTGGGGCGTGATCCACGGCTGCCGCGCGTTCGCCCCGATGATGGCCGAACGTTCCGAGGGCGGCCAGATCGTCAACCTCGCTTCGGCGGCCGCGTACCTGCCCTCGAAGATCCTGTCCGCCTACGCCACGACCAAGGCCGCGGTGCTGACGCTGAGCGTGTGCCTGCGCGCCGAGCTCGCCGCCGACCGGATCGGCGTGACGGCGATCTGCCCCGGCATCGTGAACACGAACATCACCAGCACCACCAAGTTCGTCGGCGTCGACGAGATCGAGCAGAAACGCCGTCAGAAATCGAGCAGCGGCCTGTACGCCAAGCGCGGGTTCGGGCCGGAGAAGGTGGCGAAGGACATTCTGCGCGCTGTGGAGAAGGACAAGGCGATCGCGCCGTCGACGCCGGAGGCCAAGGTCGCGCTGGTGCTTTCGCGCCTGACGCCGGGCCTGCTGCGCGCGGTGGCCAAGCTGGACCCGACGCCTTGACCCCAGCTTTGACCCCGCCCAGGCGTCCTCGCCGGATGTCGCCGCAGGCGCGCCGCGAGGACCTGATCCGCGCCGCACTCGACCTCTTCGGCAGCCGGGCGCCCGAGCTGGTCACCGTCGACGACATCGTGGCCAACGCGGACGTGTCGCGGCCGCTGTTCTACCGGTACTTCTCGAGCCTGCGGGAGCTGCAGGTCGAGGCGTTGCGAACGGTCACCGACGGGCTGATCGACCGGCTCGCGACGCTGGAAGAGGGGTCACCGGCCGAGCGCCTGCGGGCCGCCGTGCGTGGGCTGGTCGCGGTGGCCGACGAGTACCAGGCCGGGTACATCGCGCTGCTGCGCGGCGGTTCGGTGATCGCGACCTCGGAGACCGACGCGATGGTCGACCGGGTCCGCGACCGGTCCGTCGCGCTGATCCTGGAGGCCGTCGGCATCGCCGAACCGTCCCCGATGCTGCGGCTGACGCTGCGCTGCTGGACGGCCGTGGTCGAAGGCACGCTGCTCAGCTGGCTCCAGGAGCGCACGGTGCCCCGCGAGCAGCTCGACGGCTGGCTCGTCGACCAGCTCGGCGCGATGCTCTCGGCCACCGCCGCGCACGACCCGACCTTCACCCTGGACGACGTGACCACCCGCTGACCCCCCGCAACTCGTCGACGACTCGTGGTCGTTGCACACGCCGACTACCGGCGTCCGGCCCTAAGTCAACGTGCCGCTGAAGGTCGCCCTTGGTGCGTTAGACCTGCTGAAGGTCGCCTTTGGTGCGTTCAACGCACTGAAGGCGACCTTCAGCTGCGCTCGGCTCAGACCCAGCCTTCGACCTCTTCGGGCTTGCGCGGGCCGGGGCCGACGTACTTGGCCGACGGACGCACCAGGCGTCCGGTCCGCTTCTGCTCCAGGATGTGCGCGGCCCAGCCCGCGGTGCGCGCCGAGCTGAACATCGCGGGCATCATGTGCGGCGGGACCTCGGCGAAGTCGAGGATGACGGCGGCCCAGAACTCGACGTTGGTCTCGATGGGGTGGTCCGGGCGGCGCTCACGCAGTTCGGCCAGCGCGGCCTGCTCCAGCTCGGCGGCGACCTCGTAACGCTGGGCGTTGAGCTCGCGGCAGGTCCGGCGCAGCACCCTGGCCCGCGGGTCCTCCGCGCGGTACACGCGGTGCCCGAAGCCCATCATCCGCTCCTTGCGGTCGAGGATGCCCTTGACCAGCCCGCGCGCGTCGCCGTTGCGCTCGACGGCCTCGATCATCGGGAGCACGCGAGCCGGGGCGCCGCCGTGCAGCGGGCCGGACATCGCGCCGATCGCGCCGGACATCGCCGCCGCCACGTCCGCCCCGGTGGAGGCGATGACGCGGGCGGTGAAGGTGGAGGCGTTGAGACCGTGCTCGGCGGCCGACACCCAGTAGGCGTCGATGGCCTTGACGTGAGCCGGGTCCGGCTCGCCACGCCAGCGGACCATGAAACGCTCGGTGATCGAGGCCGCTTCGTCGACCCGCGCCTGCGGGACGGCGGGCTGCCCGATGCCGCGGGCGGACTGCGCCACGTAGGAAAGCGCCATCACCGAGGCGCGGGCGAGCTGGTCGCGAGCCTCCTCGTCGGTGATGTCGAGCAGCGGACGGTAACCCCAGATCGGGGCGAGCATGGCGAGCGCGGCCTGGACGTCGACCCGCACGTCACCGGTGTGCACCGGGAGCGGGAACGGCTCGGCCGGGGGCAGGCCCTGACCGAAGCGGCCATCGACCAGCAGGCCCCATACGTCACCGAAAGTCACCTTTCCGGCAAGGTCCTCGATGTCCACACCGCGGTAGCGGAGTGCGCCGCCGTCACGGTCTGGTTCGGCTATCTCGGTGCGGAAGGCGATCACGCCCTCCAGCCCCGGTCGGAAGCCGTCGTCCGGTTGTTCGGACGGCTGCGTCTGGCTGATCGTGGAGGTAGTCACTATCGCGAGACCTTTCGATGCGCGTTCCCCGGCTTGTGTGCACGCGCGGAAACACGCCAGGTAGAGCGCGCCTCATCGCACGGATGGATAGACCTTGCTCCTTTCGCCCCGCTCGGGCAATCGAAAGATGTGGTGCTTTCGGTCACGATTCCGAGAACGATTCAGGCCAACCGGCATTTGACCGCGAAGCGTTACAGCGGATTAACCCTGGGGCCACCACGACCGGGTGGTCTCCCGGAGGTAAAACCTAGGTTTCCAGAAGCGGCGTGAGCGCCTTCGCGGTGATAGACCTTGCTCATGCACCTCAGCCCTCAGGAGCGGGACAAACTGCTCATCCACGTGGCGGCCGACGTGGCCCGCAAGCGGCTGGAGCGCGGCGTCCTCTTGAACTACCCGGAGTCCGTCGCGCTGATCACCGACTTCGTGCTCGAAGGCGCGCGGGACGGCCGCACGGTCAGCGAGCTGGTGTCGAGCGGCCGGAGCGTGCTGAGTCGTGCGCAGGTGCTCGACGGCATCCCCGAGATGGTCGACTCCGTCCAGGTGGAAGCCACTTTCCCGGACGGCACCAAGCTGGTCACCGTGCACGACCCGATCGTTTAGGAGCCGCCGTGCACCCCGGCGAGATCATCCCCGGACCCGACCCCGTCGAGCTGAACCCCGGCCGGGCCCGCGTCCGGCTGCTCGTGCGCAACCTCGGCGACCGGCCCGTGCAGGTCGGCTCCCACTACCACTTCGCCGCGGTCAACCCCGGCCTAGACTTCGACCGCGACGCCGCGCGCGGCCACCGGCTCGACATCCCGGCGGGCACGTCCGTGCGGTTCGAGCCGGGCATCGAGCGCGAGGTCGACCTCGTCCCGCTCACCGGAAACCGGCGCGTACCCGGCCTGCGACCCGAACACGCTGGAGAGTTCTGATGCCCCAGATCGACCGCGCGCGGTACGCGGAACTGTTCGGCCCGACGACCGGCGACCGCGTCCGCCTCGCCGACACCGACCTGCTCATTGAGGTCACCGAGGACCGCAGCATGGGCCCCGGCGGCAGCGGCGACGAAGTCCTGTTCGGCGGCGGCAAGGTGATCCGCGAGTCCATGGGCCAGGGCATGGCGACCCGCGCCGAGGGCGCGCCCGACCTGGTCATCACCGGCGCGGTGATCCTCGACCACTGGGGCGTCATCAAGGCCGACGTCGGCGTGCGCGACGGCCGGATCGTCGGGATCGGCAAGGCGGGCAACCCGGACACCATGGACGGCGTCGACCCCGCGCTGGTGATCGGCCCGTCCACCGAGGTGCTGTCCGGCAACGGCAAGATCCTCACCGCGGGCGGCATCGACTGCCACGTCCACTTCATCTGCCCGCAGCTGGTCGACACCGCGCTGGCCGCCGGGATGACGACGCTGGTCGGCGGCGGCACCGGGCCGAACGAGGGCAGCAAGGCCACCACGGTCACCCCCGGCGCTTGGAACCTCGGCCGGATGCTGTCCGCAATGGACGGCTACCCGGTCAACGTCCTGTTGCTGGGCAAGGGAAACACCGTCCGCCTCGAAGCGCTGCGGGAGCAGCTCACCGCCGGGGCGGGTGGGTTCAAACTGCACGAGGACTGGGGCACGACACCCGCCGCGATCGACGCCTGCCTGACCGTCGCCGACGAATCCGGCGTCCAGGTCGCCATCCACACCGACACGCTCAACGAGGCTGGGTTCCTGGAGTCCACTGTGGACGCCATCCGGGGCCGTTCGATCAACGCGTACCACACCGAGGGCGCCGGTGGCGGGCACGCGCCGGACATCATCGAAGTCGTCGGGCTGCCGAACATCCTGCCGTCCTCGACCAACCCGACCCGCCCGCACACCGCCAACACCCTCGACGAGCATCTCGACATGCTGATGGTGTGCCACCACCTCAACCCGTCGGTGCCGGAGGACCTCGCGTTCGCCGAGAGCCGCATCCGGCCGACGACGATCGCCGCCGAGGACGTGCTGCACGATCTCGGCGCGATCTCGATGATGAGCTCGGACTCGCAGGCGATGGGCCGGATCGGCGAGGTCATCATCCGGACGTGGCAGACCGCGCACGTGATGAAACGCCGTCGCGGCGCGCTGCCCGGCGACGGCGCGGCCGACAACCTGCGCGCGCGTCGCTATGTCGCCAAATACACGATCAACCCGGCCATCGCGCACGGGATGGAACGCGAGATCGGCTCGGTCGAGGTCGGCAAGCTCGCCGACCTCGTGCTGTGGGAGCCCAAGTTCTTCGGCGTCCGGCCGCATGTCGTGCTCAAGGGCGGGTTCGCCGCGTGGGCCGCGATGGGTGACGCGAACGCGTCCATCCCGACCCCGCAGCCGGTGCTCGCGCGGCCGATGTTCGGTGCGGCGCCGTCGGTCGCCGCGGCCAGCAGCCTGCACTTCGTCGCGCCGGAAGCGATGGACAACGGCATCGCGGAGAAGTTCGGGATCCAGCGTCAACTGGTGGCGGTGTCGAACGTGCGCTCGCGCACGAAGGCGGACATGGTGCTCAACGACGCGTTGCCGGACGTCCGGGTGGACCCGGACAGCTTCGCGGTGCACGTCGACGGCGACCTGATCGAGCCGCGGCCGGTGTCGGAACTGCCGATGGCACAACGGTACTTCTTATTTTAAGGCAGAGGCTGTTCTGATGGACCTTTCCGCGCTCATCCTCGCCGACTCCCGTTTCCCCGGGGGCGGCCACGTGCACTCCGGCGGCCTCGAAGAGGTCATCGCGCGCAAGCTCATCAAGCACGAGCGTGACCTGCCCGGATTCCTTTCCGGACGGTTGCGCACCGCGGGCTCCCTGGCCGCCGTGTTCGCGGCCGCCTCGGCGCACGCCGCTGCCCGAGGTGTCCTTAGTGGACATTGGAAGCTGCTGGACGCGGAGCTCGACGCGCGGACGCCCTCGCCCGCCCAACGGGAAGCCTCGCGTGCGCAGGGCCGTGGCACCGCGCGGGCGGGTCGTGCGGCCTGGCCTTCGCCGGTGCTGGAAACGCTGCTCGAAGTTACCCCGCGGCCGCACCATCCGGTGCTGCTCGGCGCGCTCGTCGGCATCGCCGGGGGATCGCCGCACGACGCGGCCGTCTCGGTCGCCTACCTCGCGGTGAGCGGTCCCGCCAGTGCAGCCGTGCGGCTGCTGGGCCTCGATCCGTTCGCCGTCAACGCCGTCGTCGCGCGACTCGCCGCCGAGTTGCGGGAGGTCGCTTCGGCGGCGGCGGACGTCGCCGGGCACGATCCGGCCGATCTCCCGGCGCCGGGTTCTCCGGCGCTGGATCTTTTCGCCGAGGCACACGCCCGGCAGCACAAGGAAGAGGTGCGTCTCTTTGCCTCCTGAGCACGGCCACGGGCATGTCCACGAGGTTAACTTCGACCCGACGGTCCCCGATCCCGACCATTACGACCCCGCGCCGACGGCCGGGCGCGCGTACCGGATCGGCATCGGCGGCCCGGTCGGCAGCGGCAAGACCGCGCTGACCGCCGCGCTGTGCCGCGCGCTCGGTGACGAGATCGACCTCGCCGTCGTCACCAACGACATCTACACCACCGAGGACGCCGACTTCCTGCGCAAGGCCGGAGTCCTGGACGTCGAGCGCATCGAGGCCGTGCAGACCGGCGCGTGCCCGCACACCGCTATCCGCGACGACATCACCGCGAACCTCGACGCCGTCGAGCGGCTCGAGGAGAAGTTCCCCGGGCTGGAACTGGTGATCATCGAGAGCGGCGGCGACAACCTGACCGCCGTGTTCAGCCGCGGGCTCGCCGACAGCCAGGTGTTCGTGGTCGACGTCGCCGGTGGCGACAAGGTGCCGCGCAAGGGCGGTCCCGGGGTGACCACCGCGGACCTGCTGGTGATCAACAAGGTCGACCTCGCGCACCTGGTCGGCGCGGACATGAACGTGATGACCTCGGACGCCCATCGGATGCGCGGCGAGCTGCCGGTCATCACCCAGTCCCTTGTGGATACTCCGGACGCACCGGCCGTGGCCGCCTGGGTCCGGTCGCTGATGCCGGTCCGCGCGGGGTGAAGGCGCACGCGCTGGTCGTCGCCGAGCTCGGTGGCGGCGGCCGCACGATCCTGCGTGAGCTGCGCTCGATGGCGCCGCTCACGCTGTTCCCCCAGCGGCGCACCGGCCGGGTCGCCGTGGTGCACCTGGTCAACTCGGCGACCGCGCCGCTGGGCGGCGACGAACTCGAGCTGACCGTGCGCGTCGGGCCGGGTGCGTCGCTGCGTCTTTCCGGCGTCGCCGCGACGCTGGCGTTGCCCGGCCTGCACGGCGAGGGCAGCTTTTCGACGGTCGACATCGACGTCGCCGAGGGCGGCTCCCTGGAATACCTGCCCGAGCCGACCGTCGTCACCGGGCGCGCCCGGCACACCGCCGTCCTGCGCGCGACCTTGACGGCCGATGCGTCACTGCACACGCGTGAAGTCCTGGTGCTCGGCCGAACGGGGGAAAGTCCCGGGCTGTTGTCGACCACTCAGCACCTCACCCGGGACAGGCTGCCCCTGCTGCGGCAGACCCTCACCATCGGTGACTCCACTTTGGACTCGAGTCTGGCGCAGCTGGCCGGACGCCGGGTGCTGGCCACGGATCTCGTCGTCGACGGCGAGGACCGGCCCGCGGCGAGCGGCGATTGGTGGTCGCGGACTCCGCTGGCCGCCGGTGGCACGTTGGTGACGGCTCTGGCGTTCGACGCCGTCACCGCCCTGCGTCAGCTGGAACTGCTCGAACTGCACTGCTCGAACTGCACTGCTCGAACTGCACTGCTCGAACTGCACTGCTCGAACTGCACTGCTCGAACTGCACTGCTCGAACTGCACTGCTCGAACTGCACTGCTCGAACTGAAAGCCGCTCGAACTGAAAGCCGCGCGAACGGGAACTCGCCCTTCATAAGGGTTGACGTCCGAAGATCACCAAGGTTGCTTTCCTGTCGCCAGCAACACTTTTGGTTTCCACCTGAACGAGTGATGGGCAGGCTTCTTTGTGACAACAGGTTTCGAAAATCCCTCACCAAGGGGTGATTGAAACACTTTCGGATGAGGAGTCACAGTATGAAGAGCGCCATCGTTCGCAGGGGTATCGCCACCGCCGCCGTTCTCGGCGCCGCCACGGTCGGCGTGGTCGTCGCGGCCGGTTCGGCGTCGGCGATGCCCGCCGAGGGCTGCAACGCGGACCAGGTGACCACCACGCTCGTGGCCGGGTCGCCGGGCGCGGGACAGCGCTACGCCGAGGTGGTGTTCACCGCCAAGGCGCACCAGTACTGCCAGCTCAAGGGCAGCATCCCGGTGTCGCTGAACGGCGCGCCCGCGATCACCGTCAGCCTCGACAACGCCTCCGAGGCCAAGGTCGTGCACCTGCGCCCTGGCACCTCGGCGCACGAGCTGCTGCACTGGACCGGGATCGAGGCGCGCGCCGACCAGGCCACCCCCGAAAGCATCACCGTGCGCACCCCGGGTGACCGCGGCCAGTCGGTCACGCTGCCGTGGAACCAGGGCCCGCTCGACGCCTCCGCCGACGCGCACACCCTTCGTGTCGGCGTCGTCGAAGCAGGTACCGGCCCCGCAGCCTGAGCCGCGCCGTCAGCCGCGCCGCCCGCGGGCGAGCTCGTCAGCCACGGTCGGGCACTGGACCGCGCACAGAGGTTATGATGTGCGGTCCAGCACCCGGCTTGGGAGGGCGAGTGACCCGCAGTTATGGCGGCGTCGCACCGGAGCAGCGTCGCGCCGAGCGGCGCGAACGGCTCCTGGTGGCCGCGCTCGACCTGTTCACCACCACCGGTTACCAGCAGGCGAAGATCGCCGACCTCTGCACCCGCGCCGGGGTGTCCACCCGAAACTTCTACCAGGAGTTCGCGAGCAAGGAGCAGGTGCTGCTCACGCTCCACGAGCAGATCAACAACCGGGCGATGGACCGCGTCGCCGAGACCCTCGCCGCCGTGCAGGGCTCCGACGCGGTCACCCGGATCGGCAAACTGCTGGACACCTTCGTCGCGACGATCACCGCCGACCCGCGGATACCCCGCCTCAACTACGTCGAGGCCGTCGGCGTCAGTGTCGAACTCGAGGCCCAGCACCAGAAGTGGGTCGCCAGGTGGGCGACGTTCATCGAGACCGAGGCCTGCCACGCCGCCAAAGCGGGCCTTTCACCGGAGCGGGACTACCGGCTCACCGCGATCGCGCTGGTCGGCGCGTCCACCGGCCTCATGCGCGAGTGGCAGGCGCACGTCCCGTCGCTGCCGGTCAAGGTCGTCGCCGCCGAACTCCGCGCGCTGATGCTCGCCGGAATCACCAGACCTGCGGTTCCCTGAGTTCCTCCTGGCTAGGGGCCATGCCGGGCGTAAGCCCGTAGCGGTTGATGCCCGCTTCGCCGCGCAGGCAGTAGAACACGATCAGCACGATCGCCCCCAGCGTCGGAATCAGGCCGAGCCAGAGCCACCAGCCACTCCGGCCGGTGTCGTGCAGCCGCCGGACGGACACCCCGATCTGCGCGGGAAGCACCGTGACGTAGAGGACGATCAGCTGGGTGACGCCGATGCTCACCGCCACCGCTATCAGCGCGATGTAGGCGACGATCACGAAGAGGAAGAAGTACCAGTATTCGCTTCGGGACGAGCGTCCCTGCCACTCGAATGACTGCTTGAAGCCCTGCGAGATCGCCGTGAAGAAACCCATGTCCGCCTCTCGAATCCCGGAGGACCAAGCTAAGGCGAGGCGCTGGTTTGGCGAGTTGCTTGGCCGCAACAGGCCAGCCAGGGCACGTTTCCGGTGGGCCGCCGCCATGCTGGGCGGGACGTGGAACCAGCCGAAGGGACCGACGATGCCGGCCGTCAGCGTCGCAGGACAATCCTTCCTGTACCTGGCCGGATGACACCGCGCACGAGTCCGTCGCCGTCTGGTGGCAACCGAAGGCCAGCATCGACGTCACCTACGCCGATCGTGCCCAGTACGAGTACTTCGAGCCGTTCGACATCGACGGCTACCCCGCCGTCGCGGGCTCTGTGCACGACGACCGTCCCGGCGGCATGAGGTGACGGTCGGCGTCGCGGACGGCGCGACCGTCTTGATCTTCTTCGCTGCGTTGAGGAATCCGGCGAAGGCGTGTGAACGGGCCAGTCAAGCCGGGCGGTAGACGGCGCTCGGTCAGGGCTCGGTCAGGCGCGGACTGTCGGCATCGGCAGGGCGACCGGGCCGGTGGTCTGGCACACGTCGTGACACGTCGAGTCGAGCGTGCAGCACAGTGAGCAGATCGGCCCCGACTGCTTCGCGCAGTCCGCGACGTCCGGGAGCTCGTAGTCGTCCCCGCACACCGAGCACTCGTGCGTGGCCTGCAGGTCCTCGGCGCCCGAATCCGGCCCGGAGACCGTGTTCGGCCGCGCGAGGTAGTACTTGCCCTTGGTGAGTTTCGCGAGCGTCGGCACCAGCACCAGCGCGATCACCAAGGCGAGCAGCGGGCTGAACGCGGCGAGGAGCTGCCCGAACGCGCCGAAGTACGCCGCGATCGAGACCGCCGACGCGACGAGCATCGAGCCGAACCCGACCGGGTTAATCTTGTGCAGGTACGCCCGCTTGAACTCGATGTAGCGCGGCGAGAGGCCCAGTGGCTTCGCGATCACCAGGTCCGCGCAGACCGCGCCGATCCACGCGATCGCGACGTTGGAGTAGAAACCGAGGATCTTGTTCAGGAAGGCGAACGCGCCGAACTCCATCAGCGCCAGCGCGATCCCGCAGTTGACCAGCACATACCAGACCCGGCCGGGGTGGCGGTGCAGCACGCGGGAGAAGAAGTTGGCGAACGACAGCGAGCCGGAGTACGCGTTGGTAGTGTTGATCTTGATCTGCGAGACGACCACGAACAGCGCCGCGAAGGTCAGCGCGGCCGGGCCCAGTGCCGGTTTGACGGCCTCCAGGTAGGGCGCGATCGGCTCCAGTGCGTGCGTCTTCCCGACGACGCCGAGCGCGAGGAACGCCAGCAGTGCCCCGCCGATCTGCTTGGCCGCGCCGAGGATCACCCAGCCGGGCCCGGCCGCGAGCACCGCCGCCCACCAGGACCGCTTGTTTTCGGCCGTTTTCTCCGGCATGAACCGCAGGTAGTCGGCTTGTTCGCCGATCTGCCCGATCAGCGACAGCGCGATGCCCATGCCGAAGCCGAACCCGACCGCCGAGAAGCCCGTGCCGGCGCCCTCGGTCCCGCCGAACGACGCGAATTCGGCGAACTTGCCCGGCTCGCGGATCGCGACGACCACGAACGGCAGCACCAGCCCAGCGATCCACAGCGGCTGCGTCCAGGTCTGCATCTTCGCGACCGCACCCATCCCGTACAGCGCGAACGGCAGCACGATCAGCGTCGCGAGCAGGTACCCGATGGGCAGCGGGATGCCGAGGGCCAGCTGGAAGGCCTGGCCCATGATCGAGCCCTCGAGCGAGAAGAAGATGACCGTGAAGCTCGCGTAGACGAGCGAAGTCAGCGTCGACCCGAAGTAGCCGAAGCCCGCTCCGCGCGTCAAGAGGTCCATGTCGACGCCGTACTTCGCGCAAGCCTGCGCGATCGGCACGCCCGTCACGAAGATGACGAAAGCCGCCGCGAGGATCGCGAGGACGCCCGAGGTGAAGCCGTACGACAGGACGATGCTGGCGCCGATCGCGAAGTCCGCGAGGTAGGCGATGCCGCCCAGCGCCGTGGTCGCCACCACGAAGGGCGACCACCGGCGGAACGAGTGGGCGGCGAACCGGAGGGAGTAGTCCTCGCGGTTCTCGTTCGCCGCGAGCGGCGCGTAAGTGCGTTTCGGCGGGGCCGGGGTTTCGGTGGTGGGGAGCGTTTCGGTCAAGGCCTGCCTCCGTGGCGGTGGGGGACGGCTCGGGAGCAGTCCGACGGTAGGTCTCGCCTTTATCGATCGAGGTCCGGCCGGTAACCGGGGCGTTACGGCTTGCGGCCCCGCGGTTACGGGCAGATGGCCACGCGGGGGTGGCACGAGTCACCGTTCAGTGGGTTTCGCCACAGCTCGCGAGGCAATACCGTCGGCGGATAGCCGAAGTCACAGATGCCCTACCGGGTGCGGAGGTTTGGCGATGATGCCGGAGATCGAGGACAGGGACGTCGTAACGGACGCCGTGGTGAGGCTGCCCGGGATGCGGGTGGCCTACGACGGTGGTTCGTTCGACGAGACCGCGCTGGCGGCGACCTGGACCGAGCAGCTACAGGCTTGGCTGAACCAGGCCGACGCGGCGGGGATCGCCGAGCCCAACGCGATGGTCCTCGCCACAGCGGACAGCGAGGGCCGTCCGTCGTCCCGCACGGTCCTCTGCAAGGGCCTGGACGAGCGGGGTGTCGTGTTCTACACGAACTACACCTCGACCAAGAGTCACGACCTCACCGCGACGCGGTACGCCTCCGTCACGTTCCCCTGGTACTCGCTGCAGCGCCAGGTGCATGTCCGCGGCGAGGTCGAGAAGGTCGACGTCAAGGAGACCGCCGCGTACTGGCACTCCCGCCCGCGCGGCTCGCAGCTCGGCGCCTGGGCCTCGCCCCAGTCCCGCCGCGTCGACGGCCGCCGCGCCCTCGACAACGCGCTTCACTCGATCGAGCGACGTTTTCGCGACGTCGAGCAGATCCCCTTCCCGCCTCACTGGGGTGGCTGGCGCATCCGCCCCGACACGGTCGAGTTCTGGCAGGGCCGCGAGGACCGCATGCACGACCGCCTCCAGTACGTCCGCACCCACGACGGCTGGCACAACGAGCGCATCGCTCCCTAGCCCTCAAGTGTCATGAAAGGGTCTTTCAGGACAAAAATTGCCCTGAAAGACCCTTTCATGACACTGGCGGCGAGGTAAATCACGCGACGAGGTTAGTTAGCGCCGCTAAAGTAATGTCACGTGAGTACTGAGCCGGAGACGGCGCCGCGCACGGGGGCACGCAAGATACTCGGCAAGATCGTCGTCGACACCCGGCCGCTCAAGATCCCGGCCTACCGGCGGCTCTGGATGTCCACCGCGGTCACCGCGGTCGGGACCCAGCTGACTGCTGTCGCCGTGCCCAAGCAGGTCTTCGACATCACCGGCTCGTCCGCGTACGTCGGCCTGACCGGCGCGGTCGCCCTTGTCCCGTTGCTCGTCTTCGGCCTCTGGGGCGGTGCGATCGCGGACGCGGTCGATCGTCGCAAGCTGCTGCTGTACACCAACATCGGCGTGGCGATCACCTCGGCGATGCTGTGGCTCCAGGCCTTCGTCGGCGCGAACTCGGTCTGGCTCGTGCTCGGCCTGCTCGCGGTCAACCAGGCGCTGTTCGCGATCAACATGCCGACCCGCGGCGCGGTCGTCGCGCGGCTGGTGCCGGGTGAGCTGCTGCCCTCGGCCAACGCGCTGAGCACCACGATGTCCACCTTCGGCGCGGTCTTCGGCCCGCTGTTCGCCGGTGCGCTGATCCCGGTCATCGGGCTTTCGACGTTGTACCTCGTCGACGTCATCGCGCTGACCGTCACCCTCATCGCGGTCTGGAAACTGCCCCCGCTGCCGCCGCTGAACGGTCCGTCCCGGCGTGCCGGGATCTCGGACATCGTCGACGGTTTCCGTTATCTGGCAACGCAGAAGGTGTTGCTGGCCTCGTTCCTCGTCGACATCATCGCGATGGTCGCGGGCATGCCGCGGGCGCTGATCCCGGAGATGGCCGAGCGCACCTTCGGCGACCCTCCCGGCGGCGGCCCCGCGCTCGGCTGGCTCTACGCCGCCCTCCCGGCGGGCGCGATGCTCATCGGCGTGTTCTCCGGCTGGTTCACGCGCGTTCGGCGTCAGGGCTTCGCCGTCGTTGTCGCGGTCTGCGCCTGGGGCGCCGCGATCGCCGCCTTCGGTCTCGCTCACTCGCTGTGGCTGGCCGTGGTCTTCATGGCGCTCGCGGGCGCCGCCGACATGGTGAGCGCGATCTACCGGATGTCGATCCTGCAGGTCGCGACCACCGACGAGATGCGCGGACGGCTCCAGGGCGTGTTCACCGTCGTGGTCGCGGGCGGGCCGCGCATCGCCGACGTCACCCACGGCTGGGCCGCGGCGGGCGTCGGCACCGCGGCGGCCGCGACCGGCGGCGGGCTGCTGGTGATCGTGCTGGCGCTGGCCTCGATGCTGCTGCTCCCGCAGTTCTGGCGTTACCGGTCGCCCAAGGATCCCGGCTGAGGGCAAGTACTGTGGGGGCATGCGTACTTCTAGGGCTTTTGTCCTGATTGCCGCCCTCGTGGCCGCCACCGCGGCCTGCTCCTCCAACGAACCGCAGGCCGCGGCCCCGTCGTCGAGCAAGGCCCCGGCACCCGCGCCGTCCAGCTCGAAGGCGCCCGTCGCCCCCGCGAAGGCGCCCTGCGAGCTGCTCCCCGCGGACGCCGTCGCCAAGGCGATCGCCGTTTCGCCGGTGACCTCGGCGCCGGGCCCAGTCCAGGAGAACGCGGCCAACAAGGGCAAGTCGAAGACCTGTGTGTACTCCGCCAACGGCAAGCAGGCCGGCGCGCTCGCGGTGACCCGTTACGAGGGACTCGCGACCAAGCCCGCCAAGATGATCCAGGACATCAAGGCGAAGAAGCCGGGCTCGCAGGACGTCGGCGGCATCGGCGAAGGCGCGGTCTACTACCTCGACGAGCAGAAGACCGCGACCCTGGTCGCCGCGAAGCTCGTCGGCGGAGTGCCGACGCTGGTCAGCTACGACGGCCCGGCGAAGATGACCGCCCAGATGATGACCCCGCTGGTCAAGGCCGCCATCGACGCGAGCTAGCTAGCGGCTCAGCGCGACGAGTTCGACGGGGCTGTGGGAGCTGAACACCGTCACGTCGTCGGTGTGCGAGCGCACCAGTTCCTGCAGCCGGGCGACGTTTTCCAGCCGTGCCTTGCGTTTCGTCTGGTTCAGGTTCTGGAACACGGTCATTCCGGGTGGGCAGTGCGGTTTCACGGGATCCAGCTGGCCGTGGAAGAAGTACGAGTCCCCGGCGTGCAGGAGCCAGCCTTCGCCGGTGTCGACAGCGACGCCGGAATGGCCGAGTGTGTGCCCGATGAGCGGCACGAGCAGGAGCTCCGGCGGCAGCCCCTTCAGCTCACGGACGGCCTCGAAGCCGAACCAGCTTTCGCCCGCCTCGTCGTAAGTGCTCCACAATGGACGGTGCTCGAACTGGATGGGCCGGTACCGGTTCTTCGCCGTCAAGCCGGACGGGTTCGTCGCGGTGCGGTGTTCCTCGGCGTGGACGTGCACCACGGCGTTCGGGAAGTCCGCGAGCCCGCCCGCGTGGTCGACGTCGAGATGTGTCATCACGATGTGCCGCACGTCCTCCGGTGCGAACCCGAGCGCCTTGACCTGCACGGCGGCGGCCTCCGCCATCGAAGGCCTCGCGCCGACCATGGCCACGAACCCCTTGCCGAGCCACTCACCCGGCCGCGCGGCGGCCTGGGTGCCGAGCCCGGTGTCGACCAGGACCAGCCCGTCGCCGCTCTCGATCAGCAGGCAGTGACACACCATCGAGGTGCGGCGCAGCAACCCGGGCTGCCCGTCGAGCAGCGAACCTCCCGCCGGGCTCATGCTGCCGCAGTTCAGGTGGTGCACCTTCATGCTTGCTCCTCTGTCCGGCCGCCGTTGTCCCCAAGCTGTCCCAAGCCGCCCGGCTTGTCCAGCCCGACGGTCCCTGAAGGCCACCTTGACGGCGTTAGACGCTGTGAAGGTGGCCTTCAGGGACTTGGGACTTGCGGGATGGGAAGGCTGGTCTTCGACCGGTTGCGTTCAGAAGCGTTGTCATCGGGCCGTCGCGCCCGATGCCGTCGGTATCCGGGACTCGAAGGCGCCCGCCGGGGAACTCGCCGTGGGCTCGGGTGCCTGGGCCGCTTTCCTCGCCCGCGTCCGCCGGTAATCTCGTCCGCATGGGCACCCCCACCGGAGAGCAGTTCGAGATCACCCGCGGCAGCGCGCGGGCCGTCATCACCGAGATCGGCGCAGGTCTGCGGGTCTTCGAGGTCGGCGGCGTGCCGTACGTCGAGGAGTTCGCGGCCGACGAGCCGTCGCCGAAGGGCCTCGGCCAGGTCCTCCTGCCGTGGCCGAACCGGACCAAGGCGGGCCAGTGGGTCCATGAGGGCGAGAAGCAGCAGCTGGAGATCACCGAGGAGGCGCGTGGCAACGCGATCCACGGGCTGACCCGGCACGAGGAGTGGGAGCTGCTGGAGCACGCGGAGTCGTCGATCACCCTCGCCGTCGACGTCCCGGCGCAGGCGGGCTGGCCGGTGCCGCTGCGCGCGACGATCACCTATGAACTCGCGCCGCGCGAGCTGACCATCACCCACGAGATCCGCAACGAGGGCGAGAGTCCCATCGGCGTCGGGGTCGGCACGCACCCGTACTTCCGCATCGGCGACACCCTCACCGACGAGCTGACGCTGACGATGTCCGCGACCCGCGTCCGGCCGTATCTCGCCGACGCGCAGCTGCCGTACGCCGAGGAGCAGGACGTCGACGGGACCGAGTACGACTTCCGCGGCGGGCAGCTGCTCGGCGGCGTCGACCTCGACACCGCGTTCGGCGGGCTCTCGCCGGCCGAGGACGGCACGCACCACCACGTTCTTTCGCATGGTGACCAGGAGCTGACGGTCTGGACCGGGCCGGACTTCAAGTGGGCGCAGGTGTTCACGCCCTCGGACCTGGTCGGGCGCGGGCGCGCGGTGGCGATCGAGCCGATGACCTGCCCGGCCGACGCGCTCAACACCGGCACCGACCTGATCGAGCTGGAGCCCGCCGCCTCGTGGACGGGCAGCTGGGGCATCCGGGTCCGTTAGTGGAGCTGTTGCGCCTTGGCCCTGGCGACGCGGGCGAGCTGTTCACCCTGCAGCGGGCTTCCTACATTTCCGAGGCCCGGCTTCACCAGGATTTCGACCTGCCGCCGCTGGTGGAGCCCCTCGAAGGAGTCCAGGCCGCGCTGATCGACCCGGCGTGCCTCGTCTGGGGCGTGCGCGAGTCCGGGCGGCTGCTGGCGAGCGTCCGGTTCGTGATCAGGGGCGAGGTCGCCGAGATCGGCAGGCTGGTCGTCGCGCCCGACCAGCAGGGGCGCGGGCTGGGGAGCTCGCTGCTGCTCGCCGCCGAGGACGCCGTACCGCCGTCGGTCTCGGTGTTCAGGCTGTTCACCGGTTCACTCAGCGTGGTGCCGCTGAAGCTGTACCCCCGGCTGGGTTACCGCGAGACGCATCGTTCGCCCGAGGCCGACCACGAGCTGGTGCACTTCGAGAAGGAGCGTTCGCCGAGATAGTGATCGGTTGTCAAAAAGGGTCCGTGCTCGCACGGCGGACGTAGTTCGTTAGCGTGTCAAACTATGTCAGTGCAAACAGGGTCATTGCGAACGAAGGCGATTGTTGGCGGCTACGTGGTCCCGATCGACGGTGACCCGATCGACGGCGGCACGGTCCTCATCGAAGACGGCAAGATCGTCGCGGTCGGCACGGACGCGGACGTCGACATCCCGGAGGACGCCGAGCTGATCGACGCCTCCGGTTCCTGGGTGCTGCCCGGGTTCATCGACGCCCACGCGCACCTCGGCGTGCACGAGGAGGGCGAAGGCTGGGCGGGCAACGACACCAACGAGATGACCGACCCGAACGGCGCCCGGTTCCGCGCGCTCGACGGTATCGACCCGTACGAGAGCGGTTTCGACGACGCGCTCTCCGGCGGTGTCACCAGCGTGGTCATCAAGCCCGGTTCGGGTAACCCGATCGGTGGACAGACGATCGGCGTGAAGACCTGGGGCCGGTCGATGTTCGACATGGTCTTCGCCGAGCACGTCAGCGTGAAGAGCGCGCTGGGCGAAAACCCCAAGCGGGTGTACGGCGACAAGGGCAAGACCCCGTCGACCCGGCTGGGCGTCGCGGCGATCCTGCGCGAGGCGTTCACGAAGGCGCGCAACTACGCGGCGCAGCGCGATCACGCGCAGAACGAGGGCAAGCCGTTCGACGTCGACCTGACGCACGAGGTGCTCGCCAAGGTGCTGGCCGGCGAGCTGTACTGGGACCAGCACGTCCACCGCGCCGACGACATCGCGACCGCGATCCGGCTCTCGGAGGAGTTCGGCTACAAGCTGGTCATCAACCACGGCACTGAGGGCCACCTCATCGCCGACCTGCTCGCCGACCGCGACGTGCCGGTGATCCTCGGCCCGCTGTTCACCACGAAGTCCAAGGTCGAGGTCCGCAACCGCACCCTGCGCTCGGCGGGCATCCTGGCGCGCGCCGGGGTGAAGATCGCGATCACCACCGACCACCCGGTCATCCCGATCAACTTCCTGGTCTACCAGGCGGCCCTGTCGGTCAAGGACGGCCTCGACCCGGAGACGGCGCTCAGGTCGCTGACCATCAACCCGGCCGAGATGCTGGGCCTCGACGACCACGTCGGCTCCCTCAAACCCGGCCTCGACGCCGACGTCGTCCTCTGGTCGGGCGACCCCCTCGACGTGATGAACCGCGCGACCCGCGTCTTCATCCGCGGCGTCGACGTCTACCACTTCGACGAGGCCAAGGGCGTCGGCGTCTCCGCCCAGCGCCAGTACCGCGAGGCCTGAGTTCTAGGCGCGGAGCCGTTCCAGGTCCAGTTCGATCGGGAACGGCTCCGTGGTGCTGAACTTGCCGGTCGCCGCCGGGGCGTTCTGGTAGCCGAGTTCGCCGGCCTGATGGCACGAAACCAGGGAAATGGGATCGGCGAGATCGATGATCCAGTAGTGCGGAATGCCCGCGTCGGCGTACTCGCCGTGCTTGGTCACGTAGTCGGTGCGTTTCGACCCCGGCGACACGATTTCGACGACGATGAGCACCTCGTCGGCGCGGAACAGGTTGTTCTCTTCGTCCACGCGTTCGATCGCGTCGCGTCGGACGACGATCAGGTCAGGACGCCGCGACCAGCCTGGCTCTGGCACCGGTGCGAGACTCAGGTCGACATCGATGTCCTGGATGGCTTTGAGCTCGGGCGGCAGTTGCTGCCCGAGCTGGAGGAACAGATTGCCGGAGGCGATGTTATGTCTCGCCTTGGGGCTGGGTGACATCAAGAGGCGACCCTCCACGAGTTCGGTGAAGCCGGATTCGGTTTCACCGAGCGCCGCGTACTCCGCGATCGACAGCAGGTGATCCGGGAACGAGATGTCCCATAGCAGACCTGACTGCGTTTCGAGGTTCGGCTCAGGAAGGGCTGTCACAGCGTCTCCTCACGTCACCGGCCATTGTCGCACGATCCGAATGTGACCTTAAGTGATATTACGCTACCTTAAGTCACGTTAAGTGGCGGGTCGAATCCGCGGGTCGCTGAGGCTCAGGCGTTGCGGAGCTCCCGTGCGATGACCAGGCGCTGGATCTGGTTGGTGCCCTCGAAGATCTGGGGCACCTTCGCCTCGCGCATGTACCGCTCCACCGGGAAGTCCTTGGTGTAGCCCGCGCCGCCGAGCACCTGGACGGCGTCGGTGGTCACCCGCATCGCGCCGTCGGTCGCGACGAGTTTCGCGATCGACGCCTGGCGCTGGAACGGCATCCCGCGGTCGCGGCGGCGGGCCGCGTCGAGGTAGGTCGCGCGGGACGACTCGACTGTCGCGGCCATGTCGGCGAGCAGGAACTCCAGCCCCTGGAACTCGATGATCGGCCGCCCGAACTGGGTGCGGCCCTTGGCATACGCGACCGCCTCGTCCAGCGCGGCCTGCGCGAGCCCGACGGCGCACGCGGCGATGCCGAGCCGTCCCGAACTCAGTGACGACAGCGCGATCTTGAGGCCTTCGCCCTCGGCGCCGATCCGGCGGTCGACGTCGACGCGCGCGCCCTCGAACAGCAGCTGCGCGGTGGTCGAGCCGGTGAGGCCCATCTTGCGTTCGGGGGTGGCCGCGGACAGGCCCGGCGTCTCGGCGTCGACGAGCAGGCAGGAGATGCCGTGGCCGCCTTCGTCACTCGTCCGGACCATTGTCGTGTAGAAATCGGCTTCACCCGCATGGGTGATCCACGCCTTCGTGCCGTCGACCACGTACTGGTCGCCGTCGGCTCGTGCCCTGGTGGACAGGGCGGCCGCGTCGGAGCCCGCCTGCGTCTCCGACAGGGCGTACGCGCCGAGCAGGTCGCCCTCGAGCATCCCCGGCAGCCAGCGGTCCTGCTGCGCCTCCGTGCCGTGATGCGCGAGCGCATAACAGGACATCGTGTGCACCGAAAGGCCTACGCCGACCGACATCCACGCGGTCGCGATCTCCTCCAGCACCTGCAGATAGACCTCGTACGGCACCTCGCCGCCGCCCCAGTGCTCGCCGTAGGGCAGGCCGAGCAGGCCGGACTTGCCCAGCAGCCGGAACTGCTCACGGGGGAACTGCGCCGCCTCTTCGTACTTGCTCGCGAGCGGCGCCAGCTCGTCGCGGGCGATCTCGGCGGCCAGTGCGACCAGGTCGTGGGCTTCCGTGGTGGGGAGCAGTCGTTCCGCCGGCATGGTTCCTCCGTGGACGGTACTGAAAACAGTACTGTGGGCTCATTGAGAGTACAGTAAAGCTGTGTGGAGGCATAGCTGCGCCGGTAGGGGATAGTTGTGTGATGGCCGAAAGCGACGCACGGGGTCTTCGGCGCCCCCGGGAGACCAGACGCCAGCTCGCCCTGCTGGCCGAGCTGGAGGAACTTTTCCTCGCCGAGGGCTTCGCCGGGTTCACTCTGGACGACCTCGCGGCCCGCCTGCGCTGTTCGAAGTCGACGCTCTACGCCCTCGCGCCGAGTAAGGAGCAGCTCGCGGTCAAGGTCGTCGGCCGCTACTTCAAAGGCGCCGCCGAGCTGCTGGACGAGCGCATCGAGGGCATCGACGACGCGCGCAAGATCATCGGCGAGTACCTCGCCGGGATCTCGGAGTACCTCGATCGGGCGTCCGCCGCCTTCATGACCGACATCGCCGAATTCGGCCCGGCTCGCGACACCTATCAGCTCAACAGCCGGGTCGCCGCCGGACGGATCCGCTCGTTCATCGCGAAGGGCGTCGCCGACGGCGTGTTCCGTGACGTGCACGCGAGGCTCATCGCCGAGATGGCAGGGCTGATCATCGAGGGCATCCAGACCGGCGTCATCGGGCACAGGACCCGGGTTTCCGACGCCGAGGCGTTCACGGCGCTATCGGAGCTGCTCCTGGGTGGGCTAGCATCGCGCCCGTGATCGTGGTGGGTGGAGAGGCGCTGGTCGACCTCGTTCCTGGTGAACCGTTGGATTCCACTGTGGACGGTGGGCTGCGCGCGTTGCTGCCCCGGCTCGGCGGTGGCCCGTACAACGTGGCCCTCGCGGCCGGGCGGCTCGGCGTGCCGTCGGCGTTCCTGTCGAGGCTGTCGACCGACCGCTTCGGCGGGGCGATGATCGACCGCCTGCACGCGTCCGCTGTGGACACCTCGCTGGTGCAGCGCGGCGACGAGCCGACCACGTTGGCCGTCGTGGCGCTCGACGAAAAGGGCTCCGCGCACTACACGTTCTACACGGACGGCACCGCCGACAGGCTGGTCGAAGACCCCGGCCCACTGCCCGAAAACGTGACCGCGCTCTCACTGGGCACCCTCGGCATGGTCCTCGAGCCCGGCGTCAGCGCGTACGAAGCGGTGCTGCGGCGCGAGTCCGCGCGCGGCGTGCTGACCGTGCTGGACCCCAACATCCGCGAGGCCCTGATCGCCGATCCCGCCGCCTATCGTGCGCGGTTCGCGTCCTGGCTTCCGCACGTCCGGCTGCTGAAGATCTCCGACGATGACACGGAATGGCTTGCCGAGGGCACCGACCCGGTGGCGGCGGCCAAGGGCTGGGTCGAGTCCGGTGTGGACGCCGTCGTGCTGACCCGCGGCGCGGCCGGACTGGCCGTGATCACCGCTGCCGGGGAGCTCGCACAGGCGCCTTCGCGGCGGGTCGAGGTCGTCGACACGATCGGCGCCGGGGACACCGTCCAGGGCGCGCTGCTCGCGTGGCTGCACCTGCACGACGTGACGGACCTGACGTCGCTGGACGCGCCCGGCTGGCAGGACGCGCTGGAGTTCGCGGCGAAAGCGGCTTCGATCACGGTGTCCCGCAGCGGCGCCGAGCCGCCCACCGCGGCCGAGATGGCATCCACCGTGTGAACCTTGTCCCAAAGCAGTGGTCAGGAACAACCCCGACGCTGCGCGATGGCCCCTTTTTCGACTAGCGTGGTGGAGAATTCATACCCCAGCGGGGCGGTGTGCAGCGGGGCCATGGCCTCTCGCGTGAACACACATGGCTACCTGTGGAAACTTACAGGCGCCGCCGGCCCGTGCAATGTGAGAGGGACTTGCATGTCCGACGCGACGACTGCGGGGCAGTCCGGCGGCGAAACCGCGAAGCTCAGCCTCCCGAACGGCGAGCACGAGTTCAAGGTGATCCGGCCGGTCGAGGGGGCGCCGGGGATCGAGCTGGGGAAGCTGCTGGCGTCGACGGGGTACATCACCTACGACCCCGGGTTCGTGAACACCGGCGCGGCCTCGTCGGCCATCACCTACATCGACGGTGACGCCGGCATCCTGCGCTACCGCGGGTACCCGATCGAGCAGCTGGCCGGGAAGTCGACCTTCATCGAGGTCTCCTACCTGCTGATCTACGGCGAGTTGCCGACCACCGCGCAGCTCGAGGACTTCACCCAGAAGATTCAGCGCCACACGCTGCTGCACGAGGACCTGAAGGCCTTCTTCAGCGGCTTCCCGCGTGACGCGCACCCCATGCCGGTGCTGTCCAGCGCGGTTTCCGCGCTGTCGACCTTCTACCAGGATTCGCTCAACCCGTTCGACGAACCGAACGTCGAGCTGTCGACCATCCGCCTGCTGGCGAAGGTCCCGACGCTGGCGGCGTACGCGTACAAGAAGTCCGTCGGGCAGCCGCTGCTGTACCCGGACAACTCGCTCGGCCTGGTCGAGAACTTCCTGCGGATGACGTTCGGCTTCCCGGCCGAGCCCTACGAGGTCGACCCCGAGGTCGCCAAGGCCCTCGACCTGCTGTTCATCCTGCACGCCGACCACGAGCAGAACTGCTCGACCTCGACGGTGCGGCTCGTCGGCTCGTCCGAGGCGAACCTGTTCGCCAGCATCTCGGCGGGCATCAACGCGCTGTTCGGCCCGCTGCACGGCGGCGCGAACGCGGCGGTGCTCGACATGCTCGAGGGCATCCGCGACGACGGCGGCGACGTCGCCAAGTTCGTCGAGCGGGTGAAGAACAAGGAAAAGGGCGTGAAGCTGATGGGCTTCGGGCACCGGGTCTACAAGAACTACGACCCGCGCGCGAAGATCATCAAGGGCACCGCCGACGAGATCCTGTCGAAGCTCAAGGGCGGCGACGAGCTGCTCGACATCGCCAAGAAGCTCGAAGAGACGGCGCTTTCGGACGACTACTTCGTCTCCCGCAAGCTGTACCCGAACGTCGACTTCTACACCGGCCTCATCTACCGGGCGCTGGGCTTCCCGACCAAGTACTTCACCGTGCTGTTCGCGCTCGGCCGTCTCCCCGGCTGGATCGCGCACTGGCGCGAGATGATCCAGGACCCGGCCACCAAGATCGGCCGCCCGCGCCAGATCTACACCGGCGACGCGGAGCGCGACTACCGCCCGATCTCGGAGCGCTGAGCCTCTCGAGTGTCATGAAAGGGTCTTTCAGGGCAAAAATTGCCCTGAAAGACCCTTTCATGACACCTGGGGACCCTCGCTCTGCGCGACGCTCGGGTACCGCATAGTCTCGGTCGCCGTGACCAAAGAAGCCCCGGTGGTGTTGTGGTTCCGTCGTGACCTGCGGCTCGGTGATCACGCCGCGCTGCTGGCCGCGTCGAAGCGCAGCAAGCACGTCCTCGCGCTGTACGTCCTCGACGACGCGCTCCTCGCGCCCGCGGGTAACCCGCGGATCGCCTTCCTGCACGGCTGCCTGCGCGCGCTTGACGAGCAGCTCGGCGGCAGGCTGAAGCTCGTCAAGGGCGAGCCCGCCGAGGAGGTCGTCAAGGCCGCGCGCGCGGTCGGGGCCGCTGCCGTGTACGTCACCGCCGACACCGGGCCGTACGGCCGCCGCCGGGATGGCGAGGTGGCGAAAGTGCTGGCCGAGCATGACATCGCCTGGGAAGAGGCCGGGTCGCCCTACGCGATCACGCCCGGCCGGATCACCAAGCCCGACGGCGATCCGTACCGGGTGTTCACCCCGTTTTTCCGGGCGTGGACCCGGCACGGCTGGCCGCGGCCCGCCGACACTGGTGCGTCCATTGTGGACTGGGTGGAGCCGGGGAAGTCTTTGAAGATCCCGAAATCCCCGTCGCTTGGTGAGATGGAGTTGCCGGAGCCGGGTGAGCAGGCCGCGCTGGACGTCTGGCGTGAGTTCCACGAGAGTGCCGTCGCCGGGTATTCGGCGGGCCGGGACCGGCCGGACAAGCCTGCCACGACGAAGATTTCGCCCTATCTGCGCTGGGGTTGTATCCACCCGCGCACCCTCCTCGCCGACCTCGCGGGTGACGAAAGTGAAGGCGCGGCGGCACTTCGCGGCGAGTTCGCCTGGCGCGAGTTCCACGCCGACGTGCTGTGGAACCGGCCGGAGACCGCGCGGCAGAACTACGACGAGCGGTTCGACGCCATGCAGCACGAGACCGGGGCGGCCGCGCGGGCGGCGTTCGGGCAGTGGTGCGAGGGGCGGACGGGGTATCCGATCGTCGACGCCGGGATGCGGCAGCTGCTCGCCGAGGGCTGGATGCACAACCGGGTGCGGATGGTCGTGGCGAGTTTCCTGGTCAAGGATCTGCACATCCCGTGGTGGTGGGGCGCGCGGCACTTCATGCAGTACCTCGTCGACGGCGATCTCGCGTCGAACCAGCTGAACTGGCAGTGGGTGGCCGGGTCGGGGACCGACGCCGCGCCGTACTTCCGGGTGTTCAACCCGACGACCCAGGGCGAGAAGTTCGACCCGAACGGCGACTACGTCCGCAAGTACGTCCCGGAACTGCGTGAAGTGCCGGGCAAAGCCGTGCACCAGCCGTGGAAGCTCAACGCGGGACAGCCCGAGGGGTACCCGGAGCCGATGGTGGACCATGCGCACGAGCGGCAGGTCGCGTTGCGGCGGTACGAGGACATCAAGGGCCAGTGAGTGCCTGCGCGGTGCTGAGGTCGGGCTGGTCCCTGAGCTGCCGCCGGGAGGTGATGCCGAGTTTGCGGAAGATGTTGCGCAGGTGGGCGTCGACCGTGCGGGGGCTGATGAACAGCCGGGCGGCGACCTCGTTGGAGGTCGCGCCGGTGGCGACCAGCCGGGCGATGTGGACCTCCTGCATGGTGAGCTCGTCGTAGGGGTGCCCGGACCGGCCGCGAGCCGTTTCGCCGGTGGCGCCCAGTTCGATGGCGGCTCGCCGGGCGAACGCCTCGAACCCCGCCCCGGACAGCAGTTCGTGGGCGGTGCGCAGGTGCACGCGGCAGTCCTTCCGGCGGCCTTCACGGCGCAGCCATTCCCCGTAGAGGAGATGCGCCCTGGCCCGGTAATACAGGGGCGAGCTTTTCTCGAGGTGGTCGACGGCTTCCCGGTAGTGGTCCTCGACCCCGGTCACCAGCCCTCGCGCGTACGCCGCGATCCCCAGGCCCATGGCCGATCCGCTGGCGTCGGTGCGCTCGGTCAACGATTCCAGCGCGGTGGCGGCGACTTCGTGCTCGCCGCAGCGGACGGCCGCTTCCACCAGTTCGGGCAGCACCAGGCCGGCGAAGCCGAGGCCGCCCTGGTCGGTCGCCTGCCTGGCCGCGGCCAGCGCGGCCGGGTAGTCGCCAAGGCCGTTGTACAGCACGGCACCCGACCAGTGGACGTTGAGAGCCGCCTGTCCGGAGCCGTCCGCGGCCCTGGCCAGCTCGAACAGTTCGTGCGCTTCCTCGCGGCGGCCACGCAGGGCGGCGACGTGCATGCGCGGGTAGGGGGCCGCGAACCCGCCGATCGCGTCGACGATCGCCTCCTCCTCGGCGATCGCCGCCATGGCCTCGCCGAGGTCACCGGCCAGCACGGCACTGGTCGACATGAGGCCGAGACCGAGGCTGAGCACCAGCGGTGAGCCCGACGCGCGGCCGGTCTTCAGCAGCCAGGTGCTGACGGCCGGCTGGGTGTGCGGGTCCCACAGTTCGGACGCCAGGATCACGGTGAGAACGGGTCGCCCGGCCCACATCGGGCCGTCGATGTCGTCGAGTGCGTCCCGGATCAGCGGGACGGCCGCGCGGTGCCCGCCTGTGCTCAACAGGGTGACCGCGTCGAGCAGGTCCGGCGAGCGGGAAGGCGGCGCCGAAGACTTCGCCGCGACCAAGACCATGTCCATCGCCTCGGTGGCCCGGCCGACGACCAGGCTCATCTCGAGCGCGTCCAGGAAGTAGTCGCGGGACTTGGCCGGGTCCAGTGCCGAAAGCCGTTGACCGGCGCGGACCAGGAACGCCGGGCCGCTGTCGTCGCGGTGTCGCTGAAAGGCGATCTGCCCTCGCAGCACATCGACGTGCGCACGTTGCCGTTCGTCGGTGCCCGAGCTGTTCTCGACGGTGCCCAGCAGGTGCGCCGCGGCGTCGGGCGCACCCGCGTCGAGCTGGGCCTGCACCGCGGCTAGGGTCCGCTCGATCCGCTTGCCGGGTACCAGCGACAGTTCCGCCGAGCGCTTGATGAAGGTGGCCGCGGCCACCACCCCGCCTCGGGCCAGTGCGCGGGAGGCGGAGCGTTCCAGTTCGGTGGCGACGTCTTCGTCGGGCCCGGTGCTGGCCTGTGCGCGGTGCCAGACTTGCCGGTCGGGGTCCACGTTCGCGTCGGTGACCTCCGCCAGCACCCGATGGACCACGCGGCGCTGGTCGTCGTCGGCGGCCAGGTAGACCGCCGAGCGGGCCAGCGGGTGGCAGAAGCGGACGCGGGTGGCGAACTCGACGAGTCCGGTGGCGGTCGCGGCGGCGCTGGCGGTCGTCACGTCGATGTCCAAGCGCTGGGCGGCGGGCCACAGCAGGCCGGGGTCGCCGGTCGGGTCGGCGCTCGCGATGGTCAACAGCAGCCGTGCCTCGGCGGTCAGGTCGGCCAGCCTCGACTGGAAGTTCCGCTCGATCCGGGTCGGCACCGAGGAGGTGTCCGGCAGGGCGAACCGGTCGGCCCTTGGCAGTTGCAGCAACGCCAACGGGTTTCCCCGGGCCTCGGCCAGGATCCGGTGGCGCACCTGTTCGTCGAGTGTCACCTGGCTCTTGGCCGTCAGCAATGTTCGTGCGTCGCGGTCGCTCAAGCTGCCGATGTCCAGGCCGGGGAGTTCGTCCAGTTCGCTCGCCGCGCAGGGCTGCCGGACCGCCAGCACCATGGCGACGGGTTCGGCGGTGACGCGCCGGGCGAGGAAGGTCAGCGCCTTCGCCGACGCCGAGTCCATCCACTGGGCGTCGTCGATCACGCACAGTAGCGGCCGTTGCCGGGCCGCGGCCGCCAGCAGTTCCAGCGTCGCCAGTCCGACGCGGAAGAAGTCCGGTGGGCCGGTGGCAAGGCCGAACGCGACTTCGAGAGCTTCTCGGTGCTGGGCGGGCAGTTCGGCGAGATAGCCGGGCGACGGCGCGCACAAGGGCTGGCACAGTTGGTGCAGAGCGGCGAAGGGCAGTTCCGACTCGAATTCCGACCCGGACGCGTGGATCACCTGGAATCCCGACGCCGCCGACCTGGCGTGTTCCAGCAGGGCGCTCTTACCGATGCCCGCTTCACCGCGCAGGACCAGTGCGCCGCCCCGGCTCTCGCGCGCGGCGGCGATCAGCTCGTCGATGGACCGGATCTCCTCTCGCCTGCCGACGAGCGAACCGGGTGAGTGGGTCGAAGATCGCATAGGACCACGTTAGCCGGATTTCTTTGTCAGCAGGATGAGCGAGACGCGGTGCGGGCGTTTCGCTGGTCCGAGCCCGCCGCGCACTCCGGTCCTACCCTCGCAGCGCGTCGGCCAGCTTGATGCGACTGCCGATGCGAAGCACGCTGTTCTGGTAGATCCGGCCGCCGATCCACGTCACCGCCGCGATCGTCGCCAGGGTGAGCAGCACGGACAGGCCGATCTCCCAGCCGGCCGCGCTGCCGGTGGCGATCCGGGCGGGCATCAGGATCGGTGACATCAGCGGGATCAGGGAGACGATTTTCGTCACCGATCCGTCCGGCGACTGGCCGACCAGGCTGAACCCGGCGACGAAAGCCAGGATCAGCACGATGTTCACCGGCCCGACGACGGCCTGGGTGTCCTCCTGCCGCGAGACCAGCGAACCCAGCGCGCCGTAGATCGTGGCGTAGAGGAAGAAACCCAGCAGGAACCACAGGAGTCCCCACAGCAGCGCACTCACCGCCACGCCCGAGATCGTCAGCACGCCGGTCAGCGAGGCGGCGACCAGCCCGACGCCGCCGAGGATCGCGAGCTGTGTCAGCCCCACCAGGCCGAGCCCGATCACCTTGCCCAGCAACAACTGCCACGGCCGCACGGTCGAGAGCAGGATCTCCACCACCCGGCTCGACTTCTCTTCGACGACACCTTGTGCCACCAGCGTTCCGTACGTGATCAGTCCGATGTAGAGCAACATCCCGATCACCAGTGCGAGCACCTGCCGCTGGCCGCTCTCGGCGTCCGCGGGCTTGATCGTCTCGGTGGTCACGTGCGCGGCCGACACCGTTCGGGCCACCTGCGCCGGGTCAAGGCCTGCTTCGGACAGCTGGGCGTTGAGCACCTCCTGGCGCGAGATCCCGTTCAGCACCAGTAGCAGCTTACTGTCCAATTCGGACTTGGAGAGCACGGTGAGATCCGCCGCGGTGCCGGAAAGCAGCGCGTCGATGTCCCCGTTGTCGACTTTCGCACGGCCTTCCGCGGGGCCCGCGATGGTCACCGTCTCGATCTGCTGGCCGGATTGCGTGCCCGCGGTGCGCAATTGCTCGGCGATCCCGGTCGCCTGCCCGGTCAGTCCCACGGTGCTCTTGCCGGACGTGCTCGCCAGCGACATCTGCAGCAGCAGATATCCCACCAGCAACACCAGCATGACCGCGGTCCCGACGACGAACGACCGCGTGCGCAGCCGGGTGTTCAGTTCGCGTTTCGTGACGAGCCAGACCGCGCGCCTCGAAGTGATCGTCTTCATGTCGTTGCCCCCTGGCCCACCGGCTTCTCCGCCACCGCGTCACGGAAGAGCTCGGTCAGCGAACGTCGTCGCCTGCTGAATTCGGTCACCGGGCCGGTCGCGAGCGCGGCGGCCAGCACGGTCTGGTCGTCGCTGCCGGAAGTCAGGCCCAGCACCGTGGTCGCGCCGTGGGTCTCCAGCACCTGGACCCCGGGCAGCCCGGCCGTCCAGCCCGGCGGCGCGGCAGGCGCGGTCACGACGAGCTTGCTGCCAGCCCGCGCCGTCAGGTCGCCGACGCTGCCGGTGGCCACCATCTGTCCACTTCGGATGATGCCGACACGGTCACACAGCCGCTCGACGAGATCGAGCTGGTGACTCGAGAACACCACCGGGACACCGGTGGAAGCCTTCTCCCGCAACACTTCGCTCATCACGTCGACGGCCAGCGGGTCGAGCCCGGAGAATGGCTCGTCGAGCACGAGCACGCTCGGGTCGTGCACCAGTGCGGCGGCCAGCTGGACACGCTGCTGGTTGCCGAGGCTGAGTTTCTGCACCTCGTCGTCCCGTCGCTGTGCCAGCCCGAGCCGCGCGATCCAGTTCTCCGCGCTGCGGTGGGCGTCGTTCGCCGAGAGCCCGTGCAGCTCTGCCAGGTAGACGAGCTGTTCGAGCACTTTCATCTTCGGGTACAGGCCGCGTTCTTCCGGCATGTACCCGATGTGGGTGCGGGTCTCGTGTGTGATCGGCCTGCCGTCGAAGCGGACTTCCCCCGAATCCGCCCGCAGCACCCCCAGTGCGATCCGCATCGTCGTGGTCTTGCCCGCGCCGTTGCTGCCGACGAAACCGAACAGCTCGCCGGCGCGGACGTCGAAGGTGACCTCGTCCAGCACCGTCCGTGTGCCGTAGCGCTTGGAGATGTGGTCGATCTGCAGTGTGCCCTCTGTCATGGTGCTTCCCCCTCTGCGATGAAGTCCTCTGGGTCGTCGTCCGGCAGTGACCAGCCGAGCACCCCGGTCGGCACGGTGGCCCCGCCGATCAGCAGCGCGGTGATCATGATCGCCCCGCGGTAGGCGCTGTCGGCCTGCTTCGCGATCACCAGCAGATAGATCACCCCGGCGATCATCAGATAGGCCAGGGTCTGGTAGCCGACGTAGGTGACCCGGTGCCGCCACTCCCGTTCCCGCTCGTCGAGCTGCCGCGAGAAGCTGCTGCTCATCTTGCCGGTCAGGATCCGCAGCAGGTGGTGCGGCACCCCACCGAGCACGCAGCCGCCGAACCACAACACGGCGAACACCCACTGCTCCTGAGCGCGGAGCACCGCCGCACCCGCGATCAGGAGCAGATCGCCGACCATCACCAGCGCGACCAGCTGACGACGGCGTTTCCTGGTCCGCCAGGTGGGCAGTTTCTTCGCCCGCTTGGCTTCCAGCTGCTCTATCCTGCCCAGTTGCGCCTCCCAGTAGGCGGCGAAGCGGCCTGGTTTCGCTGTCATTTTCCCCCCTCGCGATAGACCTGAGTGGACAGTGGCGTGAACGGTTCGCGGCTGAACACCGCTTCGACCGGCAGGTCGAACACCGCGCAGATCCGGAACGCCAGATCCAGGCTCGGGTAGTGGTCCCCGCGCTCCAGCGCGCCGATGGTCTGTGGATTGACCTCGACGGCCGCCGCGAGTGCGGCCCTGCTCAGCCCGCGCTCCGCCCGGAGCACGGGGAGCCGGTTGTGGATCGGCAGTTCTTCGCCGCGTCGTACCGGGCTCATAGAACATACTGTTGCAAAAACCCAACGACTCGTCAAGTCTTGCGAACGCTGCCGCACGATTCGTCGACGAGTCGCGGTCCGACGTTCGCGGACACGTGTGGGTGGGTCAGGTGAGGCCGGTGAGGGATTTGGCGACGAGTTCGCGGACGCGGGGTTCGGCGGCCGCGGCGTCGGCCGCGATGAGGGACAGGCGGGTGCGGCGCTCCAGGACGTCTTCGACGTCGAGCGCGCCCTCGTGCCGTACCGCCCAGACGACCTCCGCCGCCGTGATCTCGGTGCCCGCGTGCAGCGGCCTGCCGAGCTCCTTGTCGACCTCGCCCAGCGCGGCGACGCGGGGTGCTTCCGTGCCGTACTTGGCGATCAGCCGCGCCGGTGCATCCACAGTGGACAGACGCACTCGCGGCGCCGCGCCCAGCAGCGGCAGCCGCGTCGTCCTGGACGGCCCCGCGTGCAGGCCGGACGCCTCGAGCGCGGCGTCCACCGCGTCCTGCGCCATCTTGCGGTACGTGGTCAGCTTGCCGCCGACGATGGTCAGCACGCCGTTCGAGCTGGTCAGCACCGCGTGCTTGCGGGAAAGGTCGGCGCTGCGCCCGTCCGGGCCCGCGACCAGCGGCCGCAGCCCGGCGTACGAGCCCGCGACGTCCGCGCGGGTGAGCTGCCGGGCGAGCACCGTCGACGCCACTTCGAGCAGGAAGTCCACATCGGACTCGGGCACCGAAGGCACGCTGGGGAGCGGGCCGTCGAGCGGCTCGTCGGTGAGGCCGAGGTACACCCGGCCGTCGGGCTGCGGGAGCAGGAACACGAACCGGTTCCGCTCGCCGGGCACCGGGATGTTCACCGAGGTCTCGCCCACCCGGACGGTCCCGGGCGCGAGCACCAGGTGCGAGCCGAGCGACGGCCGCAGGCGCACCGAATCGACCAGTTCGCCAGCCCAGACCCCGGCCGCGTTGAGCACGCGCCGGGCGCTGATGTCCAGGGTGGCGCCGGTGAGCGTGTCGCGCGCCCGGACGTGTTCACCGTCGAGCTCCAGTGCCTCGACCCTGGTCAGGATCTTCGCGCCGAACGACGCCGCCGTCCTGGCGAGCGTCACCACCAGGCGCGCGTCGTCGATCAGCGCCCCGTCATAGGCGAGCAGCGCGCCGCGCAGCCCCGTCCGCGAGAGTCCTGGCGACAGCGCGAGCGCCTCGGCGACCGGGATCGTCCGTGGCGGCGGCAGCACCGACGACGGCGTGCGCGCCGCGCGCCGGAGCCCGTCCCCGGCTCGCAGACCGGCCATGATGAAGGCCTGCTGGCCGCGGGAAGTCTTGGCGTACATGGGAAACAGCTGCGGGAGCGCGCGGGTGAGGTGCGGGGCCGTCCTGGTCATCAGGATGCCGCGTTCCACGGCGCTCTCGTGGGCCAGTGCGAGGTCGCCCTTCGCCAGGTAGCGAAGGCCGCCGTGGACGAGCTTGCTGGACCAGCGCGAGGTGCCGAACCCCAGGTCGTGCGACTCGATCAGCGCGACGGACAGGCCGCGGGCCGCCGCGTCGAGCGCTATGCCCGCGCCGGTCACCCCGCCGCCGACGACGACGAGATCGACCTGCTCACCCGAGGCGAGCTGGTCGAGCTCGCGCTCGCGGCGCGGCGCGTTGAGCGAGCCGTTGATCACGGGCGCAGCATCGCGTCGAGCACGTGCGTGAACTCTTCCAGCAGTGCGGCCTCTTCGAGACCGGCCGAGGCGGGTCGCAACGAGAAGGCGAAGGACTGGAGCACGAGCAGCACGGACCTTGCCTGCGCGAGCAGGTTCCGCGCCTGGCGGATGGAGCCGTCGTCGTGCCCGGACTGCAGCAGCTGCAGGATGACCTGCTCGGCGAAGTGCTGGGTGGCGCCCAGCCGCTCGACGATGTACGGCAGGAGCAGCTCGGCGTCGACGTCGAGCAGCGTGCGGAACAACGGATCGACCGAGAGGGCGCCGACACCGGCCGACGCGATGAGGACCAGCCTGTCGCGGCTGGTCGCGGCGTCCATGCCCTGCGAGCTTGCGCGCTGCAGGAGGCCGCCGAACTCGCGGGTCATCAGTGCGGCGAGCACGCTGCGGACGTCGGGGAAACGCCGGTACACCGTCATCCGGCTGACCTTGGCCGTGCGGGCTATCTCGGCGAGGGTGGTCCGGCGGACGCCGACGGCCAGCACGCATTGCCGCGCGGCGTCGAGGAGTACGTCGTCGGACACGCGTGTCGAGGCCTGGCGGCTCCGGGTGTCGGCGAGCGCGCTGGCGGTGTTTTCTGGGGCTCCCGGAGAGATGGAGTGACGTTTGACGTCCATATGTAACACTGTAGTCGTGAACGAGCTCATTGACCACCGAATTAGGCGCTCTTGGGCGGCCGAAGGCAGCGGTTCCGCTCCTTTGCCCGCGAAAGCGTTGAAGTGGCTCCGTCAGCGTATCGGGCCGGTGACTCCTGGTGTGAACGTCAGGCCCGATTCGGCGCTCGAAGTGCCCCCTTCGCGGCTCGAGGAAACGGTCAAACAGCAGCTTTTCGACCTTGTCGGCACGAAGTATGTGCTGCTCGACGGCAGTGAGCGGCTGGCCAGGGCGGGTGGACTGTCCTATCTGGACCTCCTGCGCCGTCGGCTGGCGGAGGAGCTCCCGGTGCCGGACGCGGTGGTGCTGCCCGCGGATCCGGACGAGGTGCAGGCCGTGGTCGACGCCTGCGTGCGCCACGACGTCGGCCTGGTGCCGTTCGGCGGCGGGACCTCGGTGGTCGGCGGGGTCGCCGCGCTGCGGGGCGAAAAGAAGGCGGTCATCGCGCTCGACCTGGCCCGGCTGGACACCCTGGTTTCGGTCGACCCCCTGTCACGGATCGCGGTCCTGCGGGCCGGGGTCCGTGGGCCCGAGGCCGAACGGCTGCTCGGCGAGCACGGGTTCACGCTGGGCCACGTGCCGCAGTCCTTCGAACGGGCGACGATCGGCGGGTTCGCGGCCACCCGTTCGGCTGGTCAGGCGTCGTCCGGTTACGGGCGGTTCGAGGACATGGTGAGCGGGGTGCGGCTGGCCACCCCCCGCGGTGAATGGCGCCTCGGCGTCGCGCCCGCGTCGGCGGCGGGGCCCGACCTGCGGCAGCTCGCGGTCGGCAGCGAGGGAGCGCTCGGCGTGATCACCGAGGTCGCCCTGCGGGTGCGGCCGAAGCCGTCGGCGAGCCGGTACGAGGGCTGGGTGCTCGACGGCTGGGAGGCGGGTTCGGCGGCCGTGCGGCGGCTCGCCCAGCGGCACGTGCTGGCCGACGTCACCCGGCTGTCCGATGTGGATGAAACCGAGGTCTCGCTGGCGCTCAACTCGGGCTGGAAGACGTCGGCGCTGCGCGGGTATCTCAAGGCGCGCGGGGTGAAACAGCCCTGTCTGCTGATCGTCGGCTGGGAGGACGGCTCCGAGGCCGAGGTCCGGGCGCGCCGAAGGCGGACGGTGGCGGCGCTGCGCTGTGCCGGGGCGCTGCGCATCGGCCGGGTGCTCGGCGATTCCTGGCGGCGGGGGCGGTTTTCCGGGCCGCGCCAGCGTGACGTCCTGATGGACCATGGCGTGTGCGTGGAGACGCTGGAAACCGCGGCGCACTGGTCGAAGCTGAGCGAACTCCGGGACGTGGTGCGGGCCGCGCTCACCGCGTCACTCGGCCCGGTGATCGTGATGTGCCACGTCTCGCACGCCTACGAAACGGGCGCCTCGCTGTACTTCACCGTGCTCGCCGCACGTGACGACGTCGATCCGATCGGGCAGTGGCGGCGCGCCAAAGCCGCGGCTTCGGAAGCGATCACCGGCCTCGGCACGATCTCGCACCACCACGCCGTCGGCGTCGACCACGCGCCCTACCTGGCCGCCGAGATCGGTTCCCTGGGCGTCGAGGTCCTTCGCGCGGCGAAGGCCGCCGTCGACCCGACCGGCATCCTCAACCCCGGCAAGCTCATTTAACTGATCAGGGGTAGGTGCGGCCGTCCGGGTGGGGGAGGTGCGTGCAGTCGAGGCCGTGGGAGGGGGCCGGGACGCCGTCGAGTGCGGCGGCTTCGGCCTGCGCGACGTCGGCGACGCGCACCATCTGGCCGTCGACCAGCAGCGGGAGGCGGATGTCCGCGGCCGCGACGTACGCCAGGACGTCGTCGACGCGCATGCCGTCGTCGTCGAGGGCGATCTCCGTGTTGTGCAGCCGCGCCAGGTGGTAGCGCCCGCCGCGGCCTTCGCACACGTCGAGCACGGCGAGCTGCTCCGGCGTGGCGAACCAGACGGCGTGGTACTCGACCACGTCCGGCATCGCGGCCAGCGTCGCCGGACGCTGGTTGTCGCGGTACCGCAGCCCGGCCGCCCAGACCGCGGCGAGCCCGGTGCAGCGCACCCTGGCCACCACGACCGGCTCGGCCAGGCCGAGCTCTTCGCGTAGCCAGGTGATCTTCGACGGGCACGCGTTCGAGCCGTACGCCAGCACGGCCTGGCGCTCGCGCCAGCCCTCTGGGGCCTCTTCGAGCGGGTGGCCCGCCTTTTCGAAATGGACGTACGAGCACTCCGGCCGAATTCCTGGGTAGGGCTCGGCCGGGTACTCGTCGTCGGTGAAGAGAATCAGAACGTCACCACGCTGCGGAGGACGTCACCCTGGTGTATGCGCTCGAAAGCCTGCTCCACGCCGTCCAGCGCGATCCGCTCGGTGACGAACTTGTCCAGCGGCAGCTTGCCCTGCAGGTACAGGTCGATGAGCACCGGGAAGTCGCGCGAAGGCAGGCAGTCGCCGTACCAGGACGACTTGAGTGAACCGCCGCGCGAGAAGAAGTCGATCAGCGGCATGTCGTCGAGCCGCATCTCCGGCGTCGGCACGCCGACGAGCACCACGGTGCCCGCCAGGTCGCGGCCGTAGAACGCCTGCTTCCAGGTTTCCGGGCGGCCGACGGCGTCGATCACCACGTCGGCGCCGAACGAGTTCGTGCACGACTGGATGCCCTCGACGACCTCGTCCTGGCTCAGCCCCTTGCTGTTGAGCGTGTGCGTGGCGCCGAAACCCTTGGCCCACTCCAGTTTCCGGTCGTCGGTGTCGATCGCGACGATCGTGGTCGCGCCCGCCAGCCGCGCGCCGGCGATGGCCGCGTCACCGACGCCGCCGCAGCCGATCACCGCGACCGAGTCGCCCCTGGTGACCGCGCCGGTGTTGATCGCCGCGCCGAGCCCGGCCATCACGCCGCAGCCGAGCAGCCCGGCCACCGCCGGCTCGGCCTCGGGGTTGACCTTTGTGCACTGTCCACTGTGGACGAGCGTCTTCTCGAGGAATGCGCCGACACCCAATGCGGGGCTCAGCTTAGTGCCGTCAGTCAGCGTCATCGGCTGCGTGGCGTTGAAGGTGGAGAAGCAGTACCAGGGCTTTCCGCGCTTACAGGCGCGGCACGTGCCGCAGACCGCGCGCCAGTTGAGGATCACGTAGTCGCCGGGCGCGATGTCCGTGACGCCCTCGCCGACCGCCTCGACGTGCCCGGCCGCCTCATGCCCGAGCAGGAACGGGAACTCGTCGTTGATGCCGCCCTGGCGGTAGTGCAGGTCGGTGTGGCAGACCCCGCACGCCTTGACCGAGACCACCGCTTCGCCGGGGCCCGGATCCGGCACGAGGACGGTCTGCAGGGAGACCGGCTCACCCTTGGCCCCTGAAACGACACCCTGGACCTCGTACGGCATGTCCGACCACCTTCCCGCGGCGTTGCTGACCCCCGCAGCTAACCACGGATCATGCGGCTATCGCGACACCCGCATGAGTTACCGCGGCTGCTCCACGAGCGGGCGCGGCCGGTCGACCAGCTCCGTGTTCGGCGCGTTGATCACCACCTCGGGTTCTTGCCTGGGTGGTATTGGTACGCCTCCGGGCAGGTGATTGGACTTGCCGGTGAGGTCGAACCGGTCCAGCAGTGTCGCGGTGGCGGCCTCGTAGACCCGGTACGAGTTCGTGCCCGCGCGGATTTCCAACGTCGAAGGGGCCGTCGATGGGTCCGTCGCACACGCCCGGCGCAGGGCTCACCTCCCGATCGTCCGGCCGCTCACTGAGTGTGGGCGGCCGGGGTGGACCGGGTCCAACGCCTGGCCGTTGGCCGCCGGTCAGCGCGGAGTGATGATGTACACCACGCCGCCGGGGCCGCCCGCGACGCTGCCGCTGGCGGTGTGGCGCTTCGTGCGCTGCCAGATCTTCTCGAACTGGGCGCGCTTGTAGACGTTGCGGACGCGGTCGTTGCTGCTCGACGCGGGGTCGTTCGCGATCACGTCGCCGTCCTTGGTGAAGCCGACGACCACCATGATGTGGCCGGACGTGCCGTACCCGGCGCCGTCGAGCTCGCTGGAGAGGAACGACTGCGAGGTGATCACCGGGATGCCCCGCGCGATGTAGTTCTCGAGCTCGTTGAGCGAGTGCAGCCGCGTGATGTGGCCCTTCAGTCCGAGCGAGGCGGCGTACGCCGTGTTGAACGGCCAGTTGCCGGTGCCGTCGTAGGCGTAGTCGAAGGTGTATCTGGCCGCGTAGGCGACCGACGGGTCGACGTAGTCCTTCGGGATCCACGTCAGGTCCGCGGGCTTCGGGCCCTTGCCCCAGTACTCGGCGACCATCTCGGTCGACGTCGGGCTGCACCAGTTCTCGCCGCCGCCGCCGTACTCTGGGAACTGTCCTTTGTGGAGGTTCTGGGCGTAGGCGGGCACCTTCAGCTCGATGCCGGTCGCGCGGCCGGGCTTGGTCGCGGCGACGTCGAACCGGTCGGGCACCTGGGAGGTCATCGCGCCGAGCGCGGTCACGGTCGGCGTCGCGCGCGAGCCCACTTCGCGGTACAGGCTGATGCGCAGCTTGTACGAGCGCAGCGTGACACCCGTCTTCGTGCTCAGGGTGTCGACGTCGACGGACGCGTTGGCGTCATCCTGGCCGTCGACGCTGGTGCGCTGGATGTCGGCGTCGCCGCTGGCCCACCGGCCCAGCACGTACCAGGTCGTCTCCGCGCCGGCGGCCGTGCGGCCCTGCGCCTCGACCTGCAGCCAGGTCCCGGCCGGGGTCTTCGCGTTCCACGACGCGATCAGCTGCGTGGCGTCGAAGCCCTGCCGGTGACTCGGCGAGGTCCAGCGGCCGTATTCGTACTTCCTCGTGCTGCCCAGCTTCGTTTCCGTGTGCTCGACGGTGCCCGCGGGCCGCGCTATCCGCAGCCCGTCGTGGTCCGCGGCCAGGCCTTCGAGCTTGCCGTCGTGGAAGTCCCTGCTGTCGGACCACTCGTGGTAGTCGACCTGTTCGTCGTCGCCGGGACGGCCCGGCTGGGCCTGCGCGACCTGCGCCGTCACCGCGGCCATCAGCGCGATGGTGAGCAACGTGACCAACCGGCGTATCCGCATTCTGGCTCCAACCCTCGTCCACCCAGTAGCCAGAGATTTTCGCTGTTCGGGCCGGGTATGTAAACAGTTCCCTAGAGGACAGCCTGAGTCTGTGTCACTTTCGCGACCAACTGGCCTTCGACGTCGTGAATCTCCGTCTCCACCACGATGACCCCGCGCCCGGCGTGCAGTGGTCTAGACGTCGCAACGGCATAGCCCGATCGGACGCCGCGCAGGAAGTTCGTCTTCGATTCGATGGTCGTGGTGCCCTGTCCGCCTTCGGGCAGGTTGAGGAACGCGCAGACGGCGCCGGTCGCGTCGGCGAGCGACATCAGGACGCCGCCGTGCAGCGCCCCGCCGAGGGTGCACAGCGTTTCGTCCCAGGCGAGGCGGCTTCTGACCAGCGCGGGGGTGTGTTCGAGTACCTCGACGCCGAGTCGTTCGGTGAAGGGCATGGACCGGTGGAACAGCTGGGTGCCCGCGATGTCGGTCATGCCGCCCAGCGTGCCGGAGCCCGTGCGCGACGTCGATTACGCCGGAGGTAATAGTCGAAGGTCAGCTCAGGGGGTTCGGCAGGAGCAGTTCGGTGTTCTGGTCCGTCGCCTTGCCCAGTCGGCCGAGGTCGGTGTGGATGTCGTTGTAGGACAGCTCGCGATACAGGGACGCAAACGCTTGCGGGGTGCTCTCCGCGTAGTCAACGGCGTACGGCGCCTCGGCCTCGATCAGGGTGGTGAACAGCGACAACGTGCCGTCCGCGTTGTCGGCGATCTCGAGGACGCGGGCGTGCTGGGGGAAGTCGACGTGCGAGGCGGTGTTGATCTCCCAGAAGCCCTGTTTCGGTGTCTTGCCGGGGTGCGGGGTGATCTTGTTCAGGTGGGTGTGGCCGTTCACCCAGGCGAGGACGTTGGGGAAGCGGTTGAGCAGGCCCACGAACGTGTCGCCGTTGAGCCGCGGTTCCAGCAGATGGCGCGAGTCCGGCAGCAGGTTGCCCATGGTGTCGCTGGTGTGGTGGCTGAACAGGACGAACAGCTCATCGGTGACCTGCTGGGTGACCTTGCGGCCGAAGAAGTCGTAGTACGCCGAGCTGCCGCGTTTGAGCGTGTTCTCCACCCAGCCGAACTGGCCGAGCCCGATCGAGCCGTCCGCGAAGCCGCCGAGCGTGGTCGTGTCGAGGCTGATGCCGGTGATCCCCGGCGCGATGCGGAAGGTGTAGTAGACGTTGCGGCCGTCGGCGTTGTCGCCGGTGAAGCCGTGGCCCTCCGGGCCGGGGCCGGTGCGCGCGGTGTCGAGGTGCGCCTGGACGAACTCGGCGGTGGTGAACGGGCGGCGGCGCGCGTCGGGGGTGACTTCGCGGATCGTGCCGGAGCCGCCGAACAGCTCGCCGATGGGCAGGCCGGAGCCCGGTTTGGCGATCGCGGCGGCGAGTTTCCTGGTCGTCGTCTCGTCCTTGCCGATCACCTTGAACCGGCCGGTGTAGAGCGCGTCCATGCCGGGGATGCCGTCCGGCAGCGTGCCGACGACGCTGTCGTCGTGGTTGCCGAAGGTGCAGAACCACGGGACGTCCAGTCCCGGCGCGGTGAAGGTCGCGGTACCGGCGGTGAGCAGGTCCGGGATCTGCGGGAAGCCCTTCGCCGTGTACGCGTCGTTCAGCGGTTTGCCGGGGTTCCAGTACGTCGATGAGCCCGACGACTGGACGCCTTCGTAGCGGTTCGAGTCGCCGGAGTTCGGGGTGATCGTGGCGCCGTTGAGCACGCCGAGGAACCAGTCGAGTTCGAGGTGCTCGTGATTGTCGGTGTTGTCGCCGGTGGTGACCATGAAGTCGAACGGGCGGCCGGTGAACGGGCCCTGCCGCAGGCTGTTGACGCGCTGCACCAGCGCGCTGGTGGCGACTGTGCCGAGCGCCTCCTGCGGCCGGTGCGCGGAGCCGAGGTACGGGTGGAGGTACTCGAAACGGGCAGGGCTCTCGGTGTCGGTGATGTGCAGGTCGGTGAACTGGACGAACGACGCGAGCGCGCGGCGGCGGTCGTCGCGCCCGGCGCTCGGCGCGGCGAGGTCGCCGCGGACGGCCAGCGGCCAGCCGGGACCGGCCGTGAGGCGGCTGTACTTCGGGCCGGAGACGAGCGGGGTGGCGACGGATTCCAGTGTCGTCCCGGTGGTCGAGACCGTGCGCGACGCGGTGCGCCGCAGGGCGCGGTCCAGTGCGTTGGCGGTCGGGGTGCACAGCAGCAGGCCCAGCCCGGCGGTGCTCGCGGTGACGACGGTCCGTCGGGTCAGCTCGGCCATGTTCTCCCCAGTCGCTCGTGGTCAACGGCCTGCATGGTGCCGGACGAGGTTAGCCGGGCGGTGAACTGCGGGGAAGCGTAACGCGAAAGTTAGTCACGTTTGGCCCAGGCTGCGACGCGTGGCCTCCGTTCGGTCGCGTGGGTCTTTGTTGTCGGTGGTCGTGGTTAGCCTGGGGCGACGTTCGAAGGGGAGGTGGCCCGTGGGGGCTTCATGCTGGGCGTATCGCGGTGCGTACGGGGGTGATCCGATGGCGACGTTGCGGGAGATCCGGGACCGGATCTTCGCTGCGGGCGATTACCTCTGGGAGGAGGACGAACCGCGTCCTGGCTCGGTCGAGGAGCTGTTCGAGAACCCTGACGTGCAGGAGGAAGGTACGCATTCGGCGTTGGATGTCTACCGGTTCATCGGTCAGAGTGACCAGGATGATTTCGGTACCGTCAAGCATCTCACCGCGGACGAGCTGACCGCCGCGTTCGGCACACAGAAGCCGTCTCCCGCCGACTATGAGCGGTTGGTGGCAGCCAACGGTCTCCCGTACGACAAGCCGCGATGGAGTGCGGGCTGCGCTTTCCTCTACCAGGATGGCAAAGCGGTCGAGCTGGCGATTTGGGGGCATACCGGTGATTAGGAAACGGCCTAGTGTCCTGCGTCGGAAATTCGTGAGATATACCGGGCGAGGGAGTGGAGGATCTCCTCGGCGGTCTTGACCCATACGAATGGTTGGGGGTTCTCGTTCCAGTTCTTGATCCAGTCGCGGATGTC
>NZ_JAYMZS010000071.1:0-47027 GCF_035828755.1 Amycolatopsis sp. H20-H5
AACGCAGCAGTGGGCGGTTTGGAACCGCCCCCCACAGGGAGGTTCCGGAGGGCCTACCTCCATCGTCCGCACAGCACCAGGTCCGAAGCTATACCTACATCAAGCTTCCTTCCTGTTCAGGACACACATAGCCGTAGGAATCCTGATGGAACAACGGTTCAACCCGCTGTTCCAGATGCCTGGCCACCACCGTTTGAGCGATTCTGTCAGCCACAGTAGGCACGCCAAGCGTTCTTGTGCCGCCCGGTTTCGGTATCTCCACCGCCAGCACCGGAGGCGGAAAATAGCTGCCCGACGACATCCGATTCCAGATCTTCGCGAGGTTACCCTTCAGATCCTTCTCGAACTCCTCGATCGTGCACCCATCCACTCCCGGAGCGCCCTTGTTGGCCTTCACCTTCAAGTATGCTTCCCATACTTCCCGCTTCGAAATATCGAACGGTTTCACCGATGACTTCAGCTCGTCCATACAGCTCCTCCCAGGTTGCCTGGTTGACCGAACACACGAACCACGGACAATCCGGCCCCTTCGCTCCACCCCCACCGCGCCCAGCAAGAGCTTCACCACTACTACGAACCGGTCCGCCGGCGCACCCCGAATCGGTACTCAATCCCTCGCAGGATCTCTGCTTGGGACACTCCCTCTCATCAACGAACCCGTCCAAGGACGAGCCCGCCGGCAGTATCGGGGTGCGCCTTCCCACGTTCCACACGGAAGCAGCAGATCGGGCTCACGTCGCCTCCACGCCGGACACCGCCTGGCCAATAAGCGGACACCCGCCAGACTTATCCCGGGCCGAAAAGTAGTGCCCAGTTCTGATGTCACCTGAATATGTAACGACGCGTCAACAGCGACCCCCAGCATCACCAGGGGCTGCGCTCCGTCTTCCACGATCCCCACCTGACGCATCATGTGCGCCTTTTCCCACATCGCTCACCACCACGGTCTTCAGCCAGGGCAGCAGTAGGCGGTTTGAAATCACCCCCGCAGGGCGACTCCGAAGGGCCAACATCCTTCATCTTCCGTGCAGCACCACGATCGACTACGTCACTACCTCACGCAGCCTCCCGTGCTCGTGGCACACCTTTTCCCATGATCGACAACGCCAATCGGGTTTTCGTCAGGTCGGATTCCAATTTCTCGTTCCGCCGGCGAAGTTTCTCCAACTCGATCAGCTCAGCCGATTTCTTTCCGCGTTTCGCCGGGGCCACTGACTCCGCCGGGTCGCCGGATAAGACCCCGGTGTCACGGGCCCGCGTCCATTCGATGATGTGCGAGGAGTACAGGCCTTCACGACGAAGGACCGCGCCTTTCTCTCCGTTGGGGGCGTTCTCGTACTCGGCGACCGTGGCCAGCTTGTACGCCGGGGTGAACACCCGCCGGGTCGGGCGAGGAGCCGGATCGCTCCCGCCCGCCGGGACGCCGGACTGCTTGTCAGATGGTGTGGGCACGTGCACAAGGATCTCCGGTCCTGCCCTCCCGATCAGGGACCCCGCACTCACTCGGGGTGTCTCACATCATCCTGCGCGAGAGGGTTCGGCGGTATTGCGTTCGCTGTGGACCCAGTCCACAGCCGCCCCTGCCGCCAGCAGCAGTCCCGCTTCCAAACGTCGTTGCGGTCGCGAACTCGCCAACGGGATGAGCTCGCCACCCAGCTTCTTCAACTCGTCGCCGATTTCGCGCCGCTGTTCACCGGTACACAGACGTCGAAACTCGATCAGTGCGTCGATGAAATGGATCTCAGTTGACATAGTGGCCTCCGCTGGCGTTGCCCGGCCAACACCGCTGAGTCATTCCTCAACGACAAATAGGTTCAACTCTTCTAACAAACGGGCCACGAAAAGTGGCTTGGTAGGCACACGCTCCCAGCCGGGATAGGGAGGAGCCTCGCTGACGACCGCTACCGTCACAGACAGGCTACCAAGCGCCGCCTACCACCCGCACTTCAGGCTCCTGTGAACGTGTACCCGTTCACCGAGGCCGAGAACGCCACCAACGGCAACATCACGCGTGCGTGCGCACTGTTGAAGGTCTCCCGAGCCGCCTACAACGCATCCCGTCCAACGTTCGTCACACCGGGCTCTACATCGGTGGCGGCCTCATGATCGACGCGCCCGACGTGGGTCAGTGAGTGAAATCCAAGTCCTACGGGGAAACGGACTACCTGGGCGCGGCCCGGCAGGCTGGCACGACACGTGGCTGACGAGACGGGAGAGCCACTCTCAGTGACATGTGCGGATGCCCGTGGTACGGAAAGCGGTGGCAGTGATCGCTTCGAGCTGACAACGTTGCACCATGCAGAATAAGGACAGCGGGCGTCGGTCTGGCAGCGTCACCCTCCAGTTGGCTGACACCAGCATGCGTCCGGTGGTTGAACGGCTGGGCCAGTTGGAACGGCACGAATTGTCACAGTTCACGGGAGACTTGCCGGGACCGGACGGTCAGTTCTACTTCCCTCGGCTGTCACGGTTCTTCACCGACGCCGACCACCATGCCTATCTGATCCACTCCGACAACCAGCTCGCGGGCTTCTGCTTGATCCGGCCCCTCGACGGTGGGAGCAGCTTCATCCACGCCTTCTTCATCGTCCGCGCCCTGCGGCAGCAGGGTGTCGGACTGGCGGCTGCCACCGGTCTGCTGCGGTCACGCCGCGGCCGTTGGGCCATCGCCTTCGTGGAGCAGAACGAACCAGCGGCGAGATTCTGGAGGCAGGTGGCAACCGACGTCGTCGGCGACAACTGGACCCCGGAACTCCGTCGAACACCGAACACCGGTCGCGCCTTCACGTTCCTCCACGTCGATATCGACCAGCATGAGCGCGACCAGAGCCAGTAGTGTGTCGCTGCTTAGTTGTGGTGGTTGCTGTTGGGAGGCTGTTGTCCGGCAGGTCCTTCTCCTGCCGGACAGGGGATGGTTGTCGTGCGCTCGGAGTTGAAGCGGCCGGTCACCTTGACCGCGAGGGATCGTGAAGAGCTGCTTCGGCTGACCGTCACGGGTGTGCGTCCGACGTCGTCGATCCGGCGGGCGCGGGTGCTGCTGGCGTTGGACATCTCGGTGGGCGAGGTGGCCCCGAAGGAAGTGATCGCGGCCCGGCTCGGGGTCTCGGGTGAGATGCTGCGGCTGGTTGCCAAGCGATTCACTGAGACCGGTGGTGATATCCATGCCACGATCTCGCGCAAGAAGCGTGATCTTCCGCCGGTGCCGTCCCCGGTCACCGGGAGGTCGAGGCCCGGCTGATCGCGCTGGCCTGCTCACAGCCACCTGCGGGCATGCCCGATGGTCCCTGCGGTTGCTGGAAAACACGTCGAACTCACCGAGGACATCCCGAACCTGGACCACTCCACCATCGGCCGGGTCCTAAAAAAACGGAACTGCGTCCTCATCTGAGGAAATGCTGGAACATCCCGCCACGGGCGAACGCGGAGTTCGCCGCCCGTATGGAGGATGTGCCGGCGGTCTACGCCCGGCCGCACAATCCCGCCCGCCCGGTCGTGTGCATGGACGAGAAACCCTTCCAGCTACTCGGCCACGCCCGTGACCCGCTCCCCGCCCGGCCAGGCCGAGACGCCTGCGAGGACAGCGAATACATCCGGTGCGGCGGTGTGCGGTCTGGAACGGCACCCCGGACGACGGCGGCAGATCCCGCCACGCACACCCGCTGGTCAGCACGTCCACGATCGACGTGAACACCGCACGAGCATCCAGCGGAGCTGTCCCACCGCCCTGTGGACGCGGCTCGAACGTCAGGATCAACGGCCCCGCCAGCGCCCACAACTCATCCGGCACCAACCGCAACGCCGAGATGGCTGCCGCGGCCGGCGAACGCGGCGTGCCTGTCATCCAGGCCGATTTCCACGACGTCTCTGGCGAGTACGACGTCGTGCTGTTCACCCGTTCCCTGCACCACGCCGAGAACCTGGACGACATCCTGGCGCATGCCGCCACATTGCTCGCCCCGGCTGGCCAGGTCATCATCGAAGAGTTCGCCCGGGAGCAGGTGAACCACGCCGCCGCCCGCTTCCTCTACGACAACCGCGCACTGCTGGTCGCGACCGGCATGCTCGACGCCGAGCTCCCCTCCGGCGCCCTTGCTCGACGCCTGGGTAAGCGGCCACGACACCCTCCACCAAGGCTCCGCCATGCTCGCCGCCCTGAGCCGCGTCGGCTCCGATCTGACCACAGTGGTCACGCCCACGCTGTGGCGCTTGGTCGACAGCCGCGGCGGTGTCTGGACCGAGCCGGCCACCCGCGCTGCCGACGCCTTCAACGCCATCCACCTAGCCGAACAACGCCACCTCGCCGCTGGCGCATTCCCTCCAGTCGACCTCCTCGCGTCCGCCCGCCGGTAATGCCACCTGCGTTCGACTGATCCTGATGCCGCCACTGTAAACGGCCCAAGTCCAGGCACTCTCCAACCTATTTCGCCGCACACGTCAAATCCGGACAGCGTGAAGCCGAAGAGCATGAATGTCACAATGAGAACGCGTCATTTCACCGGGACGTAGTCACCGCCGATTCGAGCGGCGGTGAGATCGGCGTGCGTGGACGAACTGGCCGCGAGACGACCTTGGGTGACGCGGATATAGGAACCGTTCAGAGGAACTACGAGCACGAATTTCGCCCCGTTGTTCCCGCGCAGAACGACTCCTTTTCTCAGGTTGTCGAGGAATTCGATGATGTCGCGTTCGATCTCCTCCGCGAATTCACGCTGCTCGTCCCGCGAGATGTCGTACAGGTCAGTGTCAATGTCGTAGGTGGTGCGCCTGCCTGTCACCGGATCCCGTGCCTCGAAATCCAACCCGAGCCAGCGCTGCGGCTCGACGACCACGCTGGCCTGCCACGTCGATCCGCTTAGCTGCCACCTCGACAAGGTGTCGTTCTCATCGGTCACCTCTACTGTCCACGTGGTGGTCATCTGAAGCTCGCCGAGGAACTCGAGGAGCCGGTGTCCCGCTCCGGATGTCATGTACTCACCACCTCTTGTAATGTGACTTGTGACGCCAGTTGAAGTCTATGCCGACCTTGAGTCCCTCCGTCGTAGTAGCGGAACCACCCGTAGCCCGGCAGATGTGCAAGTGCGTCCGTGAGCACACGAACTGCACGGTCGGCTTCATCGGATCGGGCTGCGAGTGCGACGATCCCGCCCAACGCGAGACCTCTAAGCCGTCTGAGGTCCGCCTGTTCCAGCAGCGCGCGCAATCGAGGGCGAAACCGTTCCTGTCGCCGCTCGGGCGACAGCATCGTTCCAGTATTTGCCGCTACACGGCGGGTGGTCCGCGGCACGCCGCAGCTGCGCCAACAGCGCTCCGGGGTTCTCCGGCAGCGTGACAGTGTCATTGTCGTCGGCGTGCTCGACGTTGCTTACAGCCTCTTGTGGTTCGGTGCCATCGGGCTTGTCATCGGCCACCGACCAGACCCGAGCAGCTTCGGCGAGCATGATACTGGTTTCACTGTCAGGCCCTGTTCTCTCGCGGATGACGTCGGCTATCGCCCGAGCGGGCCAGCGCGTGCAGCGCAAATCGTAGAGCCTCCATGCCTCGTTCAACCAGATCACGACCGCAGCAGCCCGCACAGTTCCGATCTCGCTGAGGCTGGAGGTGGCCAAACCGGCGAGGGTTCCGTCGGCGTTGTGCGTGAATGTGCTGCGGATCGAGGGCAGGTGCGAGTTCTACGAGCACTGGGAACATCAGGAACGGGGAATGCGAGTGGTGTCAGCGGGCCGCGGTGCAGCGGCTCGTCGACGACGAGCAGGTGCTGCGCTCGATCGTGGCCGCGACCTGGCCGAGCGGCTACTGCTCCCGGTGTACACCCACGGCACCAACACCGGGATCCGCGCGATCTCCGGCGGTGAGCACGGCCGCTCCGAAGCCCGGTCCCGCGTCCCGGCATTGGATCAAGCTCACGTGTCCATCAAAGCGGGGCGGCGCCAGGCAGAGACGCTGTCGTGCGGGACTGGGATACCGGGCTATGCACGGCCTGCCCGCCGATGAAGGGCTCTGGCGCGGTGGCGTAGGACAGTCCTGCGAGTGGCTGGTCGGTGAGGAAGCGGACCATCAGGTCCGCGAAGTCGGCGCTGCGCTCCAGCGGGGCGAGGTGATCGGTCTCCAGGACGGTCAGGAACTGCGCGGCGGGCAGTACTGACGCCACACGCCGTCCCATATCGGGAGTGGTGAGCGTGTCGTGCTCGCCGGTGACGACCAGCGCTGGCACCTGCGGGCAGGGTTCGGGTCGGTACCATTCGTGCCGCATCAGCCGTCGGTTGTGCTCGGCGGACTTGCGCAGCGAATCGGGGCTCTGCCCGGCGACCTGCTGGTAGACGAGCCGACCGACCGCCGCGTACTTGCGGACGGTTCCGGTCCCGGGCGGCGACATGAACCGTTCGGTCAGCTCGCGGGCTATGTCCTGGGTGTCGCCGAGCGCGATCATGCTTTCCCAGCGTTCCATGGCCGCCGTGTAGTCGGCGGTGATGGCCGTGGACATCCCGCTTAGCATCAGCCGCTCGACGAGGGACGGGTAGTGCTGGGCGAAGCGCAGTGCGATTGCCCCGCCGAAGCAGGCGCCGAACAGGGCGACCCGTTCCATCCCCAGTTCGTCCACGAGATGGCGGGCGGCAGCAGCCAGGTAGTCGATGCCGTAGCGGGCCGGGAGGAAGTCCGCAGTGCCGTAGCCGGGCAGATCGACCGTCACCACCGGGCTGTCGAGGACGATCCGCTTCTCGTGGCGCGTCCACGACAGCCGGTTCTGTTCAGAGCCGCCGAGGATAAGCATGGGCGTACCCGAGCCGCCCGCCTGGGCGATCCGGCAGGTGTACGTGAGCCCGTCGAAGACCAGCTCCCGCTCCTGCACCCGCGTGCCCGCCGCGTCCGGGCTTCCTCCCTCAGCGGAGAAGGGAACGGGTCCGGAGGCGGGGACGGCTGGGGCCCGGTGCTTGGGCGATCCCCGGTCCTGGACCGTGACGGAACTCGGCTTGACTGTCATTGATCGCTCCAAGAGGCGCCGGAATAACAAAAAGACAAGGCTCAATATACGGACCCTCCCCAGCGGCGAAAAGTGTTGGCACGCCCGCACGGGTGCACCGCCCCGCCGATGACCCGGACGGGCGCGGTGCAGGGGGAAGCCGGGCAGGGAGCGGGGGAGCCGGGCTCAGGGCGTCGGGACGTCCTCGGCCTCCGCAACGATGACCAGCCAACGGAAGTCCTGGGGCGGGCGCAGGTACAGAGTCCAGCGCAGGGTGGTGACGCCTGTGATGCCGCCAGTCCAGAGCAAGTACTGGGTCTCCTGCTGGGCGAGGATGCAGGCGAGTGCGAGGATCAGCGTCACCGGCACCGCAGGCGACAGCGGCGTCCGCGGTGCAGCGACGGCGCGGTGCACACGCCGGTCACCGAGACTCCGGTCACCCCGTAGAGGGTGTTCATGTTCACGAAGCAGTGGCCGGCACTGCGGACGCCGACGAGCAGAGTGGCCACCACCCGTATGCACCATGATCTGCGAACTGGTGCGAGCCGAGGCCTTTCTGACACAATTGAATGCATGCTTGTACTGATGGTGACAGCGGGCACCTGGGGCGACGTCGCCCCTTATACCGGACTCGGGACGCGGCTGCGCGCCGCCGGTCACGAGGTGGTGCTCGCCACCCACAGCCGGTATGAGGGAGCGGTCACTGCCCTCGGCCTCGGCTTCCGGCCGCTGCCCGCGGATCCCAGGGTGGAGCTAGCCTCGCCGACCAGCCAGAGCCTGCTGCACACGGTCAGCGCCCCCCTCGCCATGGCCCGGGTGATCCGCCTGGCTCGTGAGTTCATCCCGTCGCTGACCGACGGGGTAGCGGCCGCGGTGGGTGCGGGCGCCGACGTCGTCCTCGCTTCCACCCTCACCGAACCCCTGTGCGCCACCCTCGCCGAGGGGTACGGGCTGCCGTGCGTCGGCGTCCACCTGCTTCCTGCCACCCCCACCCGTGCGTTCCCACCGCTCGCCGCCGGCGGCCGTTCCTTCGGCCCGTACCTCAACAGGCTGACCGCGCGCGCCGTCTGGGCCAGCGGCGACCGGGCCTTCGCCCCCGGCGTACGCGCGCTGCGCCGCAAACTGGGCCTACCCCCGCGCCGGTTCAGCGGCCCCCTCGGCCTAGACCGGGACCGGCAGGTCCACCACGGCTTCAGCCCGCTCGTCGTCCCACGACCCGCCGACTGGCCGCCCGGCTACCAGGTCGGCGGCTACTGGTGGCCCGAGCGGCCCCCCGGCTGGCAGCCGGACCGGCGCCTGCTCGACTTCCTCGCCGCGGGTCCGCCCCCCGTCTTCGCCGGGTTCGGCAGCCTCGTCGCCGGTGACGCGGAACGCCTCGGCGAACTGCTGGCCGCCGCCCTGCGCAAGGCGAAGGTGCGCGGGATCATCCAGGCCGGCTGGAGCGGGCTAAGCACGGAGGGAGACGACCTGATCAGCGTCGGCGAGGTCCCGCACGACTGGCTCTTCCCGCGTGTCGCCGCTGTGATCCACCACGCGGGCGCGGGCATCACCGCAGCCGGACTGCGCGCCGGGGTGCCGACCGTCCCAATACCCGTCCAATTCGACCAGCCCTTCTGGGCCGCCCGCCTGCACGCGCTCGGGGTGGCCCCGCGCCCGGTGCGCTACCAGCAGCTGACCGTCGACCGGCTCGCCGCGGCGGTCCGCGAGGCCACCACCGACCCGGGGATGCGAGATCGGGTCCGATGCCTGGCCACCGCCCTGTCCCGAGAGGACGGTGCCGCGCCGGTGCTCAAGATGCTCGCGGAACTGGGCTGAAGAACCTGTGCGATCACCCTGGACGCCTCCTGGCATCCGGCTTCGTGCCGACGCGGACGTCACCGCCATCGCCCAGGCACCACGGGCGGGCGCCGGTGGGGTTTTCGGCGACGCTCATCTCCAGCACGGTGGTGCCGGGCATCTTCATATCGGCGCGCAGCACCAGCCTGCGCCGTTCGTCGTCGCAGTCCAGGACCGTCCAGAAGTCGACCACGTCGCCGATGACCAGCTCCGGGCGGCGTCCCCGGTAGAGCACGTGAAAAGTGGCCTTTCCCTCGCCAAGGCCGACCTCACCGACACCGAGTTCACCAGCGCGGTACTCGCCGAGGCCGACCTCACCGGAGCACAGCTGCGCCAAGCGACCCTGATCGGCACCAACCTCACCCATGCCGTCCTCGCCGGCGCAGACCTGCGCGACGCACACCTGTCCAGGGCCGACCTGACCGGCGTCGACCTCCGCGGCGCCGATCTCGCCGGCACGGACTTCGGCGGCGCGAACCTGACCGGCACAGATCTTCGCGGCACGGACCTCAGCGAGAGCCGCGGGCTCACCGCCGAACAGCTCGCACAGGCGAAGACCGATCAGCAGACCGCCCTGCCGCCGGATCTCACGGCTCAGCTCCCGAACGCCCCCATCGGCGCGCCGTGAACGGACGTCCGACGATCGCCGTCGCCCTGCACGACGGCTGGTACGGGTGCCGCACGGGCGCCGGCCACGCCAATTTCGGATTCCTCGAAGCGCTTGTCGACTTCCTGCCCGACGACGTCCGGCTCGTCGTACTCCCGCTCTGGTTGCACCCCTCCAGCCAGCTGACCACCTATGCCCAGCAGCGGGTCGACCCGGTCATCGCGATGAACCTCACCGCACCCCGCCGCACCAACCTCCGACCCGGCCAAACCTCCTAACAAGACACAACCAACGACCTAAGGAAACCAAACTCAACCATCCACATAGGACGCGGTGGATCGGGTTTCCGGTCTCCTCCCGGGCTCCTGTGCCGAAACATTGCCCGACATCATATGACACTGGACAGCACTCAAGAGGCGGGTACTCTCGTTCTGACGTGCATAAACCGGCACTAACCGGCAATGGGCGGCAGTGAACGACACCCACAGCTAGGGACTTTTAATCCCTTGGTCAGCCAACGTCCGCAAACCTACTTCACCGAACAACCCGGTCCGGACGATCGACTCCCCCCACGGCCCAGTACCAGCAAATGCATGGTCCACCAAACCGACCCCGATCCGTTTCACGCTAATTTCCCTGGAGCAAATCTGGAGCACAGCCCCGCACTTAGCCGCACTCAACTGCACCGAACGGCATCCAAGTGCACCAACCTGCACTGGTTGACCTGCAGGTTGGCTATGACCGCAGGTCAGAGGGATCGCCGATCCTCACTGGCAGTGAGGGGGTCAGGGGTTCGAATCCCCTTAGCTCCACCCTGGAGGGCTTACTAGAACAATGGACCTTGTCCATGCGGGCTAGTAGGGCTTCCACACCGTTCGACGCAGAAGGGCCGTCTCCCGATCGGGAGACGGCCCTTCTGCTGTCTTGGCTGTTGTCGCTGTTTGCGCCTGGTGGTGGTTCCGGCTCATCTGGTTGGGCGTGACGACCTGACTGGATGGCATGCAGGTGGGCGAACGGCTCATGTAGGTCGTGGCCGGTGATCTCTTCGTCCTCGACGTAGAGCGCTTCGAACAGGGCTTGATTGAGGAGGCGACGCTGTTCGTCGTCGCAGCGGCGGTAGAGCTCTTGCGGGTTTTCCAGCAGGGTCAGACTCAGGTCGATCAGGCGAGCACTCTCTGACAGATCATTGGCAGTTTCGCCGAGTCGATCGGTCAGCCGCTGGCGCTGGGCCTCGATGTCGCGCAGCTTGGCGTGGATCTTGGCTTTGGCCTGCGGCACTGTGGCGTCGGCTGTGGAGACGAGGTCGATGAGGTTGTCCTCCTTGATATCGAGCGCACGCAGCTCGGTCTTGAGTTGGCGGTACAGGAGGCGGGCAGCGGCTTCTTCGTCGGCGATGGCGGCGCCGACGTGGCTGCGGACTTCGGTGATGAAGTCGGGCTGGAAGCGGACGGTAGCGTAGTGAGCCTCGACGGCGTCCTCGATCCGGATGACGTTGATATGCGGGGTGGGACAGGTGCCGTCTTGTTTGTTGCGGCAGAAGAAGTAGGTGTATTCGCTGCCCCTGCTGTTGACGGTGTGCTGGATGATCATGCGTTGGGTGATGCCGGCTCGCTTGCAGTGGCCGCAGAACAAAGAACCCTTGAGGTAGTGGTGGTGGACGCGCCGATGTTCTCCAGCGGTGGAGCGGGAGTCGAGGATGTCTTGGACGTTGTCGAACAGGTCAGGGCCGATGAGGGCTTCGTGGCGTCCTTGGTATTCCTCGCCGTCGTAGGCGACGTAGCCGAGGTAGTAGCGGTCGTGGAGCATCTGCGACAGTTTGTTGATCGAGACCTGCTGGGCAGGGTAGAGCGCGGTGGTTCGGGTGCGGAGGCCGCGCTCGTACAGCTCGTCGGATAGGTCGGCCAGCGTATAGTCGCCGGTGGCGTACAGCTCGAAGGCGAGCCGGACGAACGGTGCCCGTTGCTCGTCTATGGCGATGGTGCGGATCTCACCGCCTTCGGGCTTGGCTTCGCGGACGTTGCGGTAGCCGAGTTTGGCTTGGCCGACGCTACCGCCGTTTTTCACCTTCTGGCCCATTTTGTATTTGATGTCGGCTCCACTGGCTTGAGACTGGTACTGGTCGACAGCGTGAATGATGGTCTCCACCATCGCGGCTTCAGGGTTTTCGCCCATGTCCAGGATGGTGGAGACGATGCGGGTACCGTATTTCTTGAGGTCGCGTTTGACCATGCCGGCATCGACGGCGTCGCGGAAGACTCGGTTGAAGTGGTAGACGATGACGTAGTCGATGTCTTTCTGTGCTTTAACCCAAGTGATCATCTCTTGAAATACCGGTCGCTTCTTGATGCTGGTGGCTGTCTTGCCTGGTTCGATGAACTCTCTCACGATGTCTGCGTTGAGCGACTCGGTCTTACCTTGTCCGGCAACGCGCTGTGCTGGGATGGAAATGCCTTCGGGGTTGTAGTCGGTGTTGACCTGGCCTGGTGTGGACACGCGCAGGTAGAGAACGGCTCGCTTGCGCCGCTTACCGCCTGTCGCGAGCGTTGCTACGTTGCTGTTGAGGGTATGAGCGCTCATGCTGACCTCCTTTCGCTTTGCGTGTGCGGTACGGGACGGCGTATCATGATTTTGGGATTGATCGAATCGCGCGCCTGGCGCATACTAGAAGCAGCTATGACAAACGAAGAATTATTCACCGACCTCAAACAATTCATCACTGCGACCGTGTCGCAGCAGACTGCTGGCCTTGCCACCAAGGACGACATTGCCAATATGACAACGAAGGACGACATCGATGGTCTTCGTGCGGAAATCAAGGTGCTCGACGAGAAGGTCGACATCATCCAAGCTGCTATTGCCGACACGTTCACGTATACTGCCGGAACTACAGATACTACTCTCCAAGACCACGAGCACCGCCTACGTAAACTGGAACACCATTCGGTATAAATTTCGCTTGCAGTGCGTGTCATGCTGCTCTCCCCTTTTCCTGATCTCCGACTGTCTTGCGAGCTCGTTCGTTAAGCGGAGATTGGGGTAAGGGAAGTCGTGATGTTGGGAGTAGGTTAAGCGGGAAGCGTTGCTGCGCTAAAGATTGTGTTTCGAAGTGTTCAAGGGCGCGAATGATCTTGATCCAGTCGGCAAGGTTTGACTCCCTAGTCTCTTCGCAGGGGGTGAATTTGCAGCAGTTTTTGACAGCAACCCACGCGAGCATGTGCGCGTATGCATGGGTGCGTAGGTGTGTGAGAACAGGGGTCGAGCCGGTGCTGTCAGATGACAGCGTCAAGCTCTTAAGCAGGGTGTCGAGGGTTCGAGCCCCTCCTGGCCCTCCAGAGGTGAATGCATGAAATATCGTGCCGTCACCTGTGGAAAACTCATCATTTGCAGCAGTTTTTGCAGCAGCTACCGGTGTTAGCAATCGTCGTTCGATCTGTTCGAGCGCCTCTGCCTGGCCTTCATGGTCGGCGTGTTGGTAGAGCTGCTGGGTGGTTGTGACGTGTGCGTGGCCGAGGATGAGCTGCGCATCCCGCGCTGGTACCTTGAAGTTCTTGAGCAAGGTGGCTTCGGTGTGCCGAGTGTGATGGACCGTGATGTGTGGCAGTCCGGCCGTTGTGCGGATCTGATGGAAGTCACGCACAAAGTTCTTGGGGTCGACGGGCGTGCCCGTTGTGCTGAGGCTGACCAGCCTGTGATCTTCTGTCATCCGGGCTGGCATCGCCGCGATATCGATGTCGGTCGAGTACCGGCTGACGTAGAGGTCAACGAGCGTCGCGCGAAGAGAAGGCGTAAGTGAGAGGTCGCGCTGTCCAGCGTCGGTCTTGACCGGCCCTTGTTCCAGGGTCTTGCCGATGCGTTGGAGCTGTTGCCGGACGTGGAGCTGATTGCGGGCAAGGTCGACATCGCACCAGCGGAGGCCGAGCACCTCGCCACGTCGCATGCCGTAGATCAACAGCATGGCGTAGGCGCCATACCAGCGGTGCGGTTGAGCGGCTTTGAGGAACCGCGCGGCCTCGTCGGCCGACCACGGTTGGATCGGCTTGCGCTTCCAGGCGCGGATGGTAACGAGCTTGGCGACATTGCGGATGATCAGTTCTTCCCGCTCGGCCCGAGACAGGGCGGCGCGCAGAACGCCTCGCGCCAGATGCGCCGACCGAAGTGACCGGCCCTGTTCGAGCTGCTGGTTGAGCATGCTCTGTACGTCGCGGACGCTCAGCTTGGTCAGACGGATGGATCCGATTTTCGGCTTGAGGTGGAGTCGTATGACCGACTCGTACAGCTCGACGGTGCGCGGCCGGTCGTTAGCGGTGACGACCTCGCGCAGCCAGTAGTCCAGGTAGCCGCCGACCGTCCATTCCTTGTCGGGGGTGCGGATCCCTTTGCGTGCCTCGGCGAGCTTGTCGGCCAGTCGGTCGTGTACTTCCTGGCGGGTGCCAGCGTAGATATGAATACGCTTGCGTTGTCCGCTAGACGTTTCGACATAGACCGAAGCACCCCACCTTCCATCCGCGCGCTTGTAGATTGATCCTTCGCCGTTTGCGCGTCTGCTTGTCATTATTCACCTCCTTCCTTTCGTAATTCTTCGACCAGTGCTGCCAGGTCAGCCGGTGCGACCAGGCGTCTACTCCGGATGCGCACGGTCTTTAAACGTCGTTTGTTGATGAGCTGGTACAGCGCCCATCGACTAATCCGCAGGGCATCGGCCGCCTCGACAACGCTGAGCAATAGTGGCGCGCTGTCGACTTCACGTTTCGAGGGTTCAGTCATGGGCGGCCTCCTCGTAGCGACGCGCCACGTCGTGAAGCTCAGTCACACAGGAGGCGAAATAGTCGGCGATTGCTTCCCAGTGATCGCCGCCAATAGATGCATTCTCTTCTCGGCGAAGCGGATGATCGATGATGTGTTTAAGATGATGGAACACTGTAACCGCTTGGATATCGGTCGGGTCGTTAGCGCGGATGTGTATGTGCCATTGGCACCTTGCCCAGAATGACGTGCCGGGAACCGGCAGGTTGTCGACCTGCGTCACCGCAAGATTGGGAATGAGGCGACTGAGAGCCGCCGAGATTGCTTCGGAGCTGTCTGCTAGTAGTTGGTTCAGGTAGGCGGCCTGTTTGTCGGCAGTAGTGATCCAGTCGTCGGTCGCAGAGCCTGACGGTTCGGCTGCAAGGGCGCGCAAGTGGGTGAGCACCGACAGGCTGGAAAGTGGTGTGACTGTATCGATGGTTGTCGTCATAGTGTCCCTCCTTTCTCCCACCCGTGGTTTAGCGTTGCATTGGTTCGCTTGTTTCATCCTCGAAGTCGGCCGGTCCGTTAAGATCGAGTTCGTAGTCGTTGATGAGCTGCTTCAAATAGTTGTCAAGTGATGTGCGTGCGCCTTCTGGAAGCTGGCCGTAGCGTGCGTGCAGGTAGGGGGTGATGCTGGGCAAATCGTAGGGAACGACGTAGCCGACCATCGCGAACATGTCCGCCAGCGGTACGTGTAGCGCAGTAGCGAGAGCGGCGAGAGTGTCCGGTGCTGGCCTCGCCATTCTGCCGTGCTCCAGACGGGTTAAATTGCCACTGTCGATGCCAGCATCACTGGCCAGCCCGCGAATGGTGAGCTTCCGGTTCTCGCGCAACCGCTTGATGTATTGCCCGAATCGCTGCGCTGCTTCTTGGTTCATGTTCCTCTGTTTCTCCTTTTTCTCTTTCTATTTTACCTCCGGCGCTGTCGGAAAACAGCAGTTGTTGACCATTCCGCAACACTATTATTGGCCCTACCCCGATAATGTGTAGGTAGATTTCAGCGTTTCACCTATCCCGAATCCTTTACTTGGTGAACGCGTAGAAGACCTCGCCGATTTCGACAATGTCCCAGGTCTCACGGGCAACCGCTTCGAGCTTGGCATGGTTGAGGGTGACGAGCCCATCGAAGCCCAGTCGATCGGCTACTTCATCGACAGCGTGTTGCCAGTCGCGGATCTCGGTCAGCTCGTCCAGCAGCGCATCCATCGAGGCGAACCGGCCGACGTAGAACTCGTGGAAGGTCTGGAGCAGGTCGTCGCGACTCGGGTCGATATCGGGGAGCTGGAGGTAGGCGCGGAAGGCGTCGCCGTGCTCACGAACTCCCTCTGCAACCTGCGGATAGTCGGACGTGTCGTCGTCGGCTGGCGGTGCTGACTCGGTGCGCCGACCGAGGTCCGTCTGCGCGGCGAGGTACTGCTCGAAGTGCCACACCCAGGGAGCGACGTCGGGTGTCTGCCCGGTGCGTCCCGCGATGAGCTGGCACTCCTCGTGGATGAGAACGGGGTGGGCGTCGCCGGTCGCGGCGAAGCGGCTCATCTGCGAGTCCGGTGGCAGCAGCGGCGCCAGCAGGGTCGCGACCGTTGTCGCATCCTCGGTGCTGATGGCCTCGCCGCGAGCGTCGGCCTCCGCGAACGCGATGCGCAGGAACGCGCTGACCTTCTCTAGCGCGGTGCCGTCGAACGGCACTTCCTGCTCGGCCTGACGGCTCGGTTGCTGAGGCTCTTGATCGCGGTGGTGCTCGGGCTGCTCGTCGCCTGGCCTGTGGGCTGGTGGGTGTTCCATAGATGTACCTCCTTTCGGTTATGGGTGATGTGGTGCAGGGCGTCTCAGCCCCTCGCTGTCGGCGGGTCGGGGCCGCCGCTGGCGATGAGCTGGTCGAACTCCTCGACGGTCACGACTCGGAACAGCTCGTGTTGGATCGCTGAGTCGGCGGACAGGGCTGCCTGTAGCGTCTCCTGTCGGGCCGTGTCCGGCACGATCCAGACGACGGCGGGGAACAGGCCGTGGCGGGCTTGGTGGGCGCCGGTGGCGGCGTAGCGTTGGTAGATCTTCGCCTTGCGGACGACGACTGGTGGGTGTTCGGTGGCGAGGTCGGCTTCGAGGAACCAGTGATCTTCGTAGTCGCCGCTGGCGGTGACGGCGTAGAGGTCGGGTTTGAGCCATTCGAGGCTTCCGTGCGGCCCGACGAACGAGCGCCAGCAGGACGGCTCGGTCTGGATACTGATGACTTCGATCGTCTGCCGGTCTCGGAGTTCAGCGAGCCGGACCGCGAGCTCCGCCACGGCCAGGGTGTGGGCGGTGAAGGCGAGCGACGGTTCGATGTAGCGGCGACGCTGCTTCTGCCCGTGCATGGTGCGCAGTAGCCGTTCGCCGGTGGCGCCGAGCTGCCAGCAGATTCCGGACGAGCCGGCGCGGACGCCACCGATACGTCTGGCCAGCCGGGTGACGAGGTTGTGGGACTCGAGCCGCACCAGCACTCGCAGCGTGGCGCCGGACGCGGCCGGGATGGTGGCGTGGCCGATCGCGAAGTGCAGTCGCCGGATGTGCACGGTGGTCAGCAGCCGATGGGCGCGCAGGGATTCCAGAATCGCGACGTCGCGCTCGGAGAGACGCATCAGCAGGGAGGCGGTGTCGGTCGGGTTCATGACCGGCCTCCTACCCATGGGCGAGCTGGGCGACAGCCCTCACCAGGCGCGGCCGCGTGACCCCCGATCAGGGGGTCAGTCCCATCCCGCCGGGCGGTAGGTAGGCGGGATGACCTGCCGGAATGCGGAGATGGCAGGGTCGCGAAGATAGGAGCGAAGACACGGGCGGACACGCATGTTCTGTCGATGTGAAGCTCGGTCATCGCTGCCTCCGTTTTCGTCCGATGCGCTCGGCGGTGACCGGAGTTGCTGGACCAGGATCGGTCTCGTCGGCGTCCGGCGTGATGTCGTCCTTGATCGTGGGTGGAGTGGGCGCGTAGTTGGCGCTAGCGATAGCCCGAACCGCCTCCGGGTCGCTGGTGGCCGGTGGTGGCGGCAGCGTCCTGATCAGTGCCCAGCCGGAGGGGTGGCCGTCCGCGACGAGGTTGGCGTAGGCGTGGAAGCGCGGCAGCGCCATGAAGTCCTCCGCGACCAGGTCGCGGGTGAGCTTCGCGGTGTCGCGGGCGTCGTCGTACTCGGTGGCGAACTGAATCTTACTTCTCGCATTCATATCGATCGCGCTTTTGAGTGAAGCTGAAAATTGGCTCCGAAATTGTGCGGCTAAAAACCACCCGACTGACAAAGATCGCGAAACTGCCAGCGCGTCGGCCAATGACAGGGGCAAATTGAGGAATCTGGGAGCCTCGTCGACGTAGACCATCCCAGGCCGACCCGTAGCCATTGGGTCGTCGGCGCGTTCTTGGGTGGCTTGCCAGACGTCGGCGATGATCAGACTACCCAAAAGAGACGCGGTGCCGTTTCCTATGAGCCCTTCGTTGAGCGGCACGAGGACGATCTTGTTCTCGCGGAACATATCGCGCAGTCGGAATTTACTCTCTCGCTGATCCAGCATGCGGATAAGAGCGGGCCGGAGCAAAAACTGTCGAAGTTTGTTCATGGGTGCAGCTATGACGGCGGCTTGTGCCTGCGGGGACTGCGCTTCGAATGCTGCCCAGAAGCCAGCCAAGGCGACGTCTTTCTGTATTTTCCCTACTCGTTGGTGGCGGAACTTCGGGTCAATCCACAGGTTCGGCAGATCCAATAGTGTGGCAGGATGTTTCGGTGTGCTTGCTCTGGCGAGGGTCCGTAGCCCCGCCGAGAACAAATCGGCAGTGCGTGGTCCCCAGCCGTCACTGAACACGGCCTGGAACACCGCCAGAATCCCGTCGACCACCACGTCGGGGTCTCGACCGGTGACGTCGAGCGGGTTAAAGCCTGTCGGTATTTCATCACTTGCGTCCAAGATCACGACGTCATTGAGCCTGTGTGCGGGAATGCGCATGGCGATATCGTCGATAAGTTGTTTTTTCGGATCGAGCACGATAACCGGTCGTCCAGCCTCGATATCGGCCAGGATCAGGTGCAGCAGGGCGTTGGTCTTACCGGAGCCGCTCGGCCCATAGGCCACAGCGTGGTACGTCTGGTCCTTCGGGGCGATCCCGAGGAGTCGGTCGTCGCCGGGCGTGGCGCTGGCGGCGAAGACCCGTGGGCCGGCGTGGACGGCTCGCGCGGCACGTACGGGTTTCGGGTGCATGGGTGGCAGACCCGGCAGCTCGTCCTCGCCAAGCGGCCAGGCCAGCAACCCAACCAGTTCGCTCACACCGAGGTGTAGCGGCCAGCGCCACGGCACCCGCACCTCATTCAGATGGGCGGCTGACTGGTGAACGAGATCGATCCGGACACCTGGGCTCTGTGCCGTGGCAAGGCTACTGAGCAGGCTCACCATGAACCGTCGTCGCCGGTCTGGATCGGGACTTGCAGCACCGAGCCGGACGGTGGCCGCGAAGCCGCCTTGGGAGGCACGCTCCTTCAGGCGGGTACGGTTCTCCGTGCTGGCTGGTTGCTCGCCGCGGGTCAAGACCTCGACCAGCGTCGTGTCCGGATCCGGGGCGTTCGCTGGCACGGTGCGAGGGGAGCGACGTGGTCCGAGGACAACTTGGAGCGCCATCGCCTCACCGGAACGCAGACGCGTGGCAAAGGCGGACAGCAGCGCTCTGGTCGTCGCCTCGGCCGTGTCGGTGCGTAGGGGGAGTCCCACCGGTCCGACGCGCAGTCGCCCAACGGCCGTCATGGCTGGGCGTGGCAGCTGGGTGCCCTGGTTCGGGCTGGTGAGCAGGCTGCCGGGGATCAGGTCACCGAGTAGGTGCCGTAGCGTCTGCACTTCGGTAGCCCGTGCGCCGAGTAGATGCCGGACGCCATGCTCGTCGGCGCGGACTTCCAGAACGACGCGTGGCGCACCGCGATCTGACGCCAAGCGGGTAAGGAAGCGTATGACCACGCCAGGGTCGAGCGGGCGGGGCAGATGCAGCCCGGAGAACACCAGCTCAGGCCTACTCATGGGCGTCCCCTCCTGTCTGCGTGTCGGAGGTGGCCTCCGGCTTCGTGGCTCGTTTGGCCTGCTCGGCTTGGGCTTGCCGCTCGGCCTCGGCCATCGCCAGGCCGATGAGTGCCTTGCTGAGCTTGCGGATATCTGGCGGGTCGCGGCGAACTCCACGCACCGTCAACCGGCGCTCCTCATGATGTGGATTCCTATTCCTTTTCTTTCTCGAAACCATGGGTCACCTCCTTTCCTACTGTGTTTGCTTGGGTGCTGTCGAAAAACAGCGCTCGTGTCCTCTGGTTATTACTGATTTCGTGCAGCACGTCAAGTATGTTTGTTAATTCCACAACACCCGACCCCTGAATACACATAACAGGGGTAGGCGCTACCAACGGGATCGTCTCCAGCGCAGTACCGCGACGACAATCCACACGGTCGCGACCAGCGCGATCCCGCCAATAAGCCACGGCAGAATAGGTCGCAGATATGCCACGGCGAGGTTGAGCGCAATGACCGCGCCGAGCAGCAGCAGGCTTGCGCGGAAAGCCCACTCGAATGGGCTGCGCATCGGGGATTCGGGTTTCTTGTCGCCCATGATTCAGCCCGCCCGCTCGTCGCGCGTGCGGTCGCTCGGAACCGGATACCCCGGCAGGTTGATGTCCGAGTCGATCTGGTTACCCCACACCGACCAGGCCGCGCGGCTAGACGGGCGACGACGCGCGAACAACTCCAGGTACGGGCCGGGCGACACGCGCTCGATGAGGGCGTACTGCTCCTCGGGCTTGTGCGAGTGGTCCTGCACCGGTGCGTTGATCCACGTCGGCTGAGAGCGGAAATTGACCGGTGCTTTGCCTCTGGTGGCGAACAGCAGGTGCTCGGTCGAATTACGCAGCCAGTGCCCCATACCAAGCCGGAACTTGATCCAGGTTAGCGGTGAGCGGACGGTGAAGCCCCAGGCTTCGGCTACGTCGTAGCCCTCGCGCAGCGTGGCGTTGGTGACCCACAGCCACAGATGCGCGTTCTCGGCGGCCAGGGCGTTGACTGGCATCGCCTTAATCCGCTCCAGCGACATGAGGTTGTAGTGGTTGCCCGCGCCGCGCTCTTGGTGGGTTTTCCATGGCGGGTCGGCCAGAATAGTCCGAAACGGCGGAACTGGTGCGGGACGCGGAGTGGCCGAATTAGTGTTGGTATTCATGTGAGTCCTCCTTTCTTGGCCTCGAAACCAGAGCGCACGAGGCCGGGGCGACGATTGATGGTTGGTTGTGACGCTCGTGCCCCTTGGAGCTGTAAGCACTCTCAGGTATGCGGCGGGAACGTCAGTACGTAAAGCCGTGGGGTCGGGTGAATATTCGGGCGATGATTCGATCCCGTCGACCACTGGGATATCTGTTAGGAGTTACCTTGGTCAGGTCTTTGTGCGGCGTGAGATGTGCGTTGTGGAATCGACGACGGGCGGCTACCGGGGCGGTGCGTGGTCAGGCTGGCGAACAAGGCACGCGCCACCGCACCGGGCGGATCGTCGTGGCCGATGTGCGTCACCGTGATGCGCTGATCGAGCACGCCCGCGGGCATCAGGGTGCCCAGGATGACGGCATGGACATCGCCGGGGAACGATCCCAGCTCCCCGAGCACCTGGTCGAGCTCGGGGTCGAAGAGTTGGAAATCGGACAGCACCACCAGCGTCACCACGTGATCCGGGTACGCCTCGGCGATCTCGACCGCACGCCGCAGGCTCGGGGCAAGCTCGCTCGATCCGGCCCCGTCCGGTGGCACTCGCAATCCCGCCCGCAATGCCAGCAACCCGCGCCGGGTGATCGGCACCGGACCGACGTCGCCGCTCGTCGGCGTGTCGAAGTGCAGCACCACCCCCTGCTCATGACGCGAGCCCTTGCGGGCCACGACCCGGAACGCCTCGGCGACCTCGGCGAACCGGTTCGACAGCGGGTCGCTGCCCGCCGGACTGGTGACTGAGCCGGAATTGTCGAATACGGCGATGAGCAGTGTGGGCACGGACGCGGGCCGACCAGGATCGCCCAGCTTGTACCGGGTGACGGCCGGCGTCGACCGCCGTCGTGATGCGGGCGCACCCAGGAGGCGGGGAGGCACCAGCCTGGACGGCGCGACACGCGGTGGGGCGATCACGCGGCACCGCCCCGACGTGCCTTCCGGCCGATGAGACCGTTCTGCTCGCCAGCCGGGACGCCGTGCCCGAAGACCTGCGAGTTGCGACGCTGCACCCGAGCGGCCAGGAACTCCATGAACCGCCCAGCGGCCTGACCGAGCAGCTTGTGTTCGGCGTGCAGGGAACGGGCGGTCTCCTCGGCCGCGGCCCGCCGGCGAAGCGGCTTCGACCCTGCGAGTGTCAGGAACTCCTTCTCCGCTCGCCGCGCGCACTTGCGGTAGTGGGCGAGCAGATCGGCCACCTGGTCGCTGGCTGCGTACCCGAGAAGCCCCGAGCCGATCGCGGTCGCCCCGGCCAGTAGCCCGAACGTGAGCCCGGACGCGTCGCCTTCAATGCTGCTGCGCAGCGCGCTAATGCCGACCGCCAGCAACGCGACCACCAGCAGGGATAGGCAGCCGATCAGCTTGACGATCCTCAGCCCGCCGGCGCCTGCGGTGAACAGGTGCCGATAGGGCTGCTCGTCCTTGGACAGGCTCTCCGAGTCACACTGCCGTGCCCGAGCCATGCGGATGTCCCTCAACTCCGAACCGACCAGCCCGGCGCAGGCTGCCGCCAGTCCTGCCGAGAACGCCTGACCGAAGGCGACGTACGGCACGTCGCCGTTGGTGATAGCGGCCGACCAGATGCCCGCGGTGTCCCCGAACCACAGCACCGGCCAGCACAACCAGTAGCGCAGCTTCCCGCCGGGTTCCCGCCGGACGAAGGACCCGAGGACGTGCGCCGCATGCCGGTAATCGGCACGCGTCTCGCGAACCTCGGTCTCCTTCTCGGTGAGCAAGCTCTCGATCGCTTTGGTCTGGCGGTCGAGACCCTGCGCCCGGGTCTGAAACGGACGGGCGGCGGCCTCGCCGCGAGCAGGCCACGCCACCTCCTGCTCCTCGGCGCGGGCGCGGTACTCCTGCTCGACGTAGCTCACGCCGAGGTTCGATGGCCTGGGCTGGGCGCTGGCCTCATCGATGCGCGGGATGGAGATGGCGTCGGCTTCTGCGATCCACGCCTCGGCGGCGTCGGCCGGGCTACGGCGAATCCTGCTCAGCAGCTCCATGGTCGTCACCGACCCTCGGTGCTGTAGTCAGTGACCGAGACGCACGTCGCCGCGCCGCTGCGCTTGCATAGCGTGTCGTAGTACGCGACCAGCCCCTCCACCACATCCGACCGAGGCGGGGCACCGGCGACCTTGCCGAGCCCGGCGACGATGATCGATGCACCAGGCAGCTTCGGCATGACGGCCTGACTGGCGAGCGCCATGGCCTCTGCCTTGCTCAGCGGGCCAGCGCTCAGGTCAACCCCGATGTTCTGGAAGCCGTCCGTCAGTACATACAGGTGCAGCCGAGCCGGGGCGCCGACCTGGGCGATCCACTCACTCGCCAGTCGGTACTGCGCCGTGATGTCACTGCCACCCTGATCCAGCCCAGCAACGGCCGGGCTGTACGTCTTCTTGATCTGGGTCATGACGTCCTCGACCAGCTTCGGCACCCGCTTGAGCCGGGCGTTGTCGGTTGCCCCGTCCGGGTGCAGCGGCCCGTCGAACAGCGGGACGGTGGCGGCGCTGGATGAGGAGAAGACCAGCACCCGCAGCACACCCGAGCAGACTGCCGTGCGGCGCACGACCGACTCAATGGCCGTCATCCGCTCGGCTGTGATCTGGTCCGAGGCGCTGGAGCCAGTGCCGTCCACCTCAACCAGTGAGGCAGGCGGCGTGGCCGCATCACAGGTCTTCAAGATCTGCTGGTTCTCGCCCAGCTCGCCACGCGGCGAGCCGACACCGCACGCCGCGAGCACGGCCACCAAGGCTGCGACCACGGCCACGGCCGGCTTGCAACGTCGCTTGCTCGCCAGACGGGCGTCCCGGTGCTGCTTGACCTCGTTGACGACGTGCACGATTGGCAGGGTGGTGATCACCCCGCGCAGCTCACGGGCGACCTGGCGCAGCTCCTTCTCGTGCCGAGCACGTTGACGGCTTTCAATGGTATGAATAGTTCGGGTGTAACGGTTCCTGGACATGGGAGGGCCTCCTTCGTTGACGAGTAGTGACAGAGCCGGGGGTGTGGTGCTGGCTCTGAACTCGACCCTTCCTCAGAGGCACGCCGTAGAATGACGGCAAAGTGATGGGCTTGTGAGGGGTGAGGGAGCGGACGGACGACGACGTGGATCAGGCCGAGAACGACCTGCTGGACTCGCTCGAAGCCGAGCTGAACATCTGGCGGGGGGCGACGTTCGACCAACTGATCAAGCGGCGCGATGAGTTCTCCGCACTCACTGCGTGTGTCAGGCGCAGCCGTCTGGAAGAGCAGAAGCCAGTTGGGCTCGAGGACGTCCGCTCACTGCTCATCCGGGCCGTGGCAGCCGCCGCCGACGCTCAGCCAGCGGATGTTCCGGCGGGAAGCACGGGCCGAATCAGCAACCCTGCCGTCATTCGGGAGGTCTTCGGGCTGACCGCTCGATCGAAGAACGCCAACGTCGAGGATCGGCATGTTAACGCTGGCGAGGCCGAGGGGCTAGACCACAGCCCACACACGATCCGCCAAGACATCCGGCAGTACGTGGAGCAACTCGCTACCTGGATCAGGTCGTACTTCGGTGATGATCGGCCGGGCGCTGCGCATGGGTACCACGCCGGTCCGACTGCTCCAGTGGTACGAGACGCCGACCTAGCCTGGCTCCGCTCGATCTACAAAGAACTCGTGCAGCGAGGTGGCGGCCTGTTTCAACTGTGGGGCGTCGCCGGGATAGGCAAGACGACGCTCGCGAGACACTTCGCCTCGCAGATCGGCCCCGATAAGATCATCGGCTCTATACGAATGGGACGACCGGGTCTGTTCGAGGACGATATCCGTCGCGTGCTTCATCTTGAAGGGCGCGAGTCGAGCGCCTGGACAGATGAGCACTGCCGGACCGTTTTCCGGCAAGCGGCCCGCAGCCTGCGTCATGTTCGGCTCCTTGTCCTGGACGACGTGAGCGACCCGAACGATGTGACCGCACTAATTCCTAGTGACGTCTGCGTTCCTGCTCTCATCACTGGTCGAGAACGCCTGCGCTTTTCGAGTGAGGTTGACGAGCCACCGCGGAAGCCCCCAGCGTGGCGAGTCCGCAGTCTCACGAGTGCGCAATCCGTCGAACTGCTGCGTTCCCAAGCAAAAAACCTCGACATCGACGCAGCGGAGAAGCTGGCGTACGCCGTAGGTGGTCATCCCGAGAGCCTTGCGCATGTGTCCCATTACCTGCGCCAAGCTGATGCTGTGCCCGCAACAGAGCTGCTTGAGGAACTTAGCCAGCAACCCCGGCAGACGCTGATCGGTCTGACGGAACACCTAGGCGTGCCGAGCTGTGGCCCGATGGTTATCGAACGGCTTGTCGAACAGGTTGATCGCACCTCGCTTGCTTATGCGCTCCTCGTCTGTCTGATGTGGTCGAACGATACGGGTCAGCAGCCACGGTCTTTCTTGTTAGAGTTGGTCACGGAGCTCCGAGGCGAACACCTCTCACCGCTCGCGACGGATATGGCGCTCAGGCAACTTGAACGGCTGGGGCTCATTGGGTACACGGCAAGCTCGGTAGGTATGTCGCGGTTGACGTGCCAAATCCTTCGCGATATCCGGATCGAGACCTGCGAACCGGTCCTGCTTGCCTACGAACGGTTGGTGTCCGTACCACCCACTGACTCACCCGATACGGACCTCTTGAGTCGCCGACGCTACAACTACCATCTCGCAAGACCAGTGCACCCCACCTGGGCGGAGGGGATGGACAGTCGGTACATCGTGGAACCAGTGTTCTTCTTCCTTGACATGCGCGACTGCGCACTGTTCTTTACGGACGAGCAGGGTCGCCGACGGGCAGGCATCTACCGCGCCACACCCGGAGCTATCCAATTCCTCAGCCCTTACTCGGCGTCGTGGGAAACAGTTCTCAAGGAAAGCCTCGCCACGACCCCGGACATACATTCACATCCCCTCGCGGCGGCAGCTCGACAGTACTTCCGTGTACTGGCCGAGGGACATGAAGCGCTGAACAAGGAAGGCGATTGACCTGAAAGATGCTCTCGATGTGCCTGGTGGCCCGCATGTGAGCGTTGCTATTGCATTATGGATCAGCGTGTGTCATAAGTAACAACATAGATGAACCATGAAACGCGTCTACCAGTTCCTGACAATCAACCTCGCAGTGAAGGCGAGACTTCGGCGCGCTTCGGATATCTCTTGAATACCGATCCGGCTGCCATCGTTGATATGTGGAAGATGTATAACGATCGAATTGATGCCGAACCCGATAACGATGAGGAGATCGAAAGCACGATTGACTTTCACGATGCCGAGGATGTCGGCGCAATACTAGCCGAAGAGTTTCCAAAATTGGCGAAGGCGCATCCACGTCGTGCCGCCGAGCTCGTAGCCGAGATCCTACGGCGTGAGGACCCTTCCGATGGCAGTTTCCCTTTGTGGACAAATGCTCCGCTCGCAATCCTCTACATCGCGTCACGCGACCGCGAGCTTGCCAGCAAGGTATGGGAGATGTTCAGAGAACTGGGGGGCGACTACGCTACCAGAGAAGGCGCACTGTACATGCGCGAGGAGATCGATCCACGGACTAAATATGACAAGCGTACATTAGCGGACCAGCATGCCGAAAGAATGCAAGGCGCTGATCGCGTCGCAATGATCCTCTTCTACCTTGAGCACGTAAAGGCGTACGACGCATAGTAGATCGGTGCGCCACTTAGTGGAGCTTATAAATGCCACGCCTTCGCGGCTAATCCAGCGTCCCTGAAATGTGCTCGTGCTTGCAATAACATCACGCATGTCTCATAATCCTCCACCAGTGAGAACAGGTGCAGAACCTGGCCGCACCTGTAATACATAACTCATTTCGACTAGATGTCGGGATAATGAGCGCGTATGAATCTCGCACGTTCAATCCCTTCTCTTGCGCAGATACCTTTTCTGCGCAGAAACGGATGGTGACCCAATGGGTCGAGGACGCCACAGCTACAGTCGCTGGTGCGACTGCCGGCGGTGCAAGAACACCCGTGACCGCGCTGAGCAACGGCACAACGAGGAGATGAGCCAGTTCGGCAACGGTGAAGTCGGCGGCGACAACCACTGGACAGCACCCGTCCACGGCACCACCGCAGACGGTCAGGACGTCACCGCCTCGTTCGGTACGGACGGTCGTGATGGGGAAGCCCTGATCGCTCGCGGCCATGCCGACAGCATGGGTGGGTTCTACGGATCGTCGGGCCAGAAGGGGCATGACCACTTTGGCCCCGATGGTGAGCCTTACGGTGATCGCGGTCAGTCCGACTGACAACCATCGCATCACCACGACCCGAGCCATGTCGAAAAACTGGCTCACTAACTACCGAAATGATTCAACTTATATGAATGAAAAATACCGCCAACAACAAGAGACGGCTCGCAATTTACTGAGTCACATTGACCATTCGATTGTATCGGGTGACATCGATGAATTGAACCAGGCGGACGCACGTGCCCATGAACTCATGGTACATAATTGGCAAACGTCAACTGACACCACTCAAGACATTTCGTTCTATGATATTACCGAATATGCAGACTTCCTGCGTCGGCACTTCGAAGAAATCACAAGAGATCCTCGCGTACTCGATACAGAGCTTTCTTGGATTAAGAAGTATCGTGAAGGATTCGACCTGGAATAGAGCGGTTGAGTCTGCGGTCGACAGGATCGAGACAGTACCCCTTAACATGAAAACAGGCGGGAGCCCCACCAGACAACGACGTAAGTCGTGTCCAGGTGGGCTCCCGCCTTCTTGCGTCGCCCGAGCCCGAAGGGCTCGAAGGCGACGCGGGTGCTACTCGCCGGAGGTCTTGCCTCGGCGGGGAGCTGGACGGGTAGGAGGGGTCTCCTTCGCTTCGTCCGTGGTGGTGTCACCGCTGCCGAAGATGGCGGCAATGGCATTGCGCCGGGTCTGCGCTTCGCGCTCGATCTCGGCACGGATCGCCTCGGCCCTCTGGAGGGTAGCCGGGTCAGACTTGATCTTCTGAACCCAGTACTCCAAGGCCAGGCGGATCTCCTCGGTGGCGCTGCGGCCGGTGATCTGGGCGACGACGTCCAGTTGCGCCCGCAGGTCTTCGGTGATGCGAACCGCCAACGTTCGAAGCTGACCAGTCGCACCGGTTGTTGGCTCGCTCATCGCGAGTCACCTCCTCGGTGAATTGCGGCCGACAAACCCTGAATGGATTCATCTGATAAGCCGCAGAACACCGACGAGCTGCTTCACTCGCACAAATTCACGGGTGTTGCCTCTTGGCACCACTAGTTATAGGAGAGCCGATTCTATCGGTCAATCCGATGTTCGCTGCTATGTTCGCTCTCGTTGTAAATACTACTTCGATATACAGAGGCCGAATACTTCATCCTCGGGCGGCGTCATCAGCTATGGACGACGTTTGCCTCGTGGTCGAGCCATACCCGCTGCGTCCCATCTGGGAGCACAGTGAGCCCGAAGCGCTCTCTGGCTGGGTGGTCGAGCTGCTGCCAGCGGTCGTGGGCCGCTTCCACTTCGTTCCATAGTCTTCGTGATCCGCCCTGCTCGACCTGGCGGTCGGTGGCCTGGTAGTACGCCCAGGAACCATCAGGATGGACGAGCCACTGGACGGCACCGTCCTCGCGGAGAATGTCGAGTCGGGCCACCTTGGGCATGAGCAGTCCGGCCAGCGCGGTCCAGCCGGGTGCAGTGTCGGAGATGGGTTCTGGCAGTGTGGACGACCGGGCGGTTTCGGTGGGTTGTTTGCTGGCGGTCTTGACAAGCGCGTCGGTATCGGCTCTCGCGTGGGTGCGGGTGGGCATGAAGTAGGCGCTGTCTGGCAGCAGGTGTCCGTGCGCGCCGCTGTCATCGACGACGAGCCGGACCATGAGCCCGACGCCGAGATCGCTGTACAAGCTGGCCACGAGCACACCGCTGGGTCGTACCTGGTTCAGCCAGGCGGGCGGGATGGCGGAAACAGAGTAGGTCGCGATGAGCCGGTCGTACGGTGCGCCGGTCGGATGGCCGTCAGCGCCGTCGCCGGTGACGAGCGTCGGGTGGTAGCCGGCCTCATCGAGGGCGTGGCGGGCGTGTTCGGCCACGGTCGGGTCGTACTCGACGCTGGTGACCTGCTCGTCACCGAGCCGGTGGCACAGCAGCGCGGCGTTGTAGCCGGTACCCGTGCCGACTTCCAACACTCGTTGGCCGGCGTGGATGTCGAGGGCTTCGAGCATGGAGGCCATGAGGCTGGGCTGCGTGCTGGATGAGGTGGCGGTGCCCTCGACCGGTCCATCTTCCCGGGCCGATTGCCAGCGGGCGTCGTCGCTGTCGAGCTGGGTGGCCAGCACGGTGTTGGCATAGATGAGCGCCGGCCAGTCCAGGTGCTCCTGGTCGATGGCCTCGTGCCGCTGTTGGTCCGGGGCGAGGCGGAAGAAGCGCGGCAGGAACAAGTGCCGTGGAACCGCCCGGAAGGCGTCCTGCCAGGCCGGAGTCTGTAGCCAGCCGTCGCGGGTCAGCTCTTCCACCATGTTGGTGCGGGCCTGGACGGTGCGGTCTGTGGTCATGCTTCATCCTTCATCAGGGCGTCGGCGATGGCAGCGGCGATAGGCAGACCGGTGGCGTCTTGCAGCCAGGCCCATTGCCCGTTGGGGTTGATCTCCAGGAACATCCACGAGCCGTCCGGGCCAACGACGAAGTCGAGGGCACCGAACCGCAGCCGTAGTCGGTCGAGCAGCCGAAATACGGCCAGCCGCACCGGTTCCGGCACGTCGGTCACCGCGTAACGCAGGTTCGGATAATCGGTGCGCCAATCCAGGTGCGCGGCCTCGGAGTCACCGTCGATGCGTACGGCGAAACACTGGTGGTCGACCACGGTCAGCCGGACCTCGTAGGCTTTCGGCGCCCAGGCTTGGAACAGGTGCGCGGTGCCACGCACGCTGTCATCAATGTCCGCCGCGGCGATCCGGTTGGCGTAGGTCAGCTTGTGCACACCCTCCTCGGCGATCGTGCCACCGGCCAGCGGCTTGTACACCGCAGAGCCGACTTCAACGACGAAGGACCGGGCCTCGTCCGGGTCGTTGGTGATGAGCGTGGGCGGTACCGACAGCCCGACCGCTTCGGCGAGGGCGAGCTGTACTGGCTTGTACTCGGCGTGCGCCATGTCGGCGGGATGGTTGAGCCAACGCGGCAGCGTGGCCAGCACGCCGCCCAGGCCCCGGCTTGCCTCGCGTCGTGCCCAGCGGCGTTCCTCGTCGTTCAGGTGATCCGGCAGCTCGAACGCGCTGGGACGCCGGTAGTAGGCGCAGCCGATGTCATCGAGCGCGACGCTTCGTTCGGGCAGGCGCAGGCTGCCGGTCCAGCCTCCACCCAAGCGCGCGGCAAGCGACAACCGAGCCGGGAAGTTGCCGGGGTTACATCGGAACACCGGATGCCCGCGCTGGTTCAGCTCCTCGACCACGTAATCGGCAGTGGTGTCGTACGGGTCGGTCAGTACCAGCACGGTTCGCGCGCCGCCCATCGCCGGGTCAGTCCTCTCGGTGATCGGTATCGGAGTCCATGCTCTTGTGCCCGTCCGAGGTTTGCGTACTGGTCTGGCCATCGGTGTGTCGGCCGAACACCGGTGTGCCGCTCGGGTCGACGCACACCTGCCGCTCAGCGTCGTAGCGCACCCGCGACAGATCCACTGTGATCGGGTGAGGTGGTACGACGGCATAACGCAACCCGAACGGTCGATTCCGGCTCGGCGTGCTGTCGGGGCTCACGTCGTGCAGGAACGGCCGACCCAGCGGCAGGACGGCCGCCGGATCGAACAACGGGTCAGGCTCGTTGGCGCGGGTCGGGATCAGCAGGTCTGTCGTCATGGCACATCTCCTTACAGGGGAACGGGCAGGGGGTGACGTGGTCGAATACGTCAATCGGCTGGAAGGGCATCACCACCATCAGGCAACGCGAATACCCGCCGATGGTCGCTTACCACCAGCCAGGCGGGGAAAGTGGTGGTCAGTATCCCATGCCCCCACCTCCCGACTCGTCGTCGAGTTTCATCAGGCCATCGATGACCCGCCGTAATACCTCGGGATCTCGCTCGATCGCCGTCGGGCGCCTGGGGCCAGGTGATGGCCGAGGCTTTCGTCGCGGCAAAGGCAACGGCTGCTCCTGCGCCTGATCGAGCGCAGTGGCGCGTTGAGGAAATTCCAGCTCGCCCCAGACGACTTTGCCGCCGGAACGCGGCTGAAGACAATGCCACCGAGGATTCATCAATTCAGGCGGTTCTGGATCGCTGTCCCACACCTCAATAACGATGCTGGCGTCCATGCCGAGCAGCCGTACCCTGATGAGGTTGAGGTGATCCAGTTCCCACCAGCGCGGGTGCTCATCCATGACGCCAGTAGCCTTCACGGCATTGGTGACCAGCTCGGTCACCGCTAGGAGGGCGTCGTCCTCGATAAAGCGAGCGTTCCAGTGATACAGCGTGTGCGACACGAACATCTGCGCACAGCCAATGGCGGCACGTGTCGCGGCTAGCGTCAGCGAGTCAGCGAAACGCGGCGTTTCCGGCACGACGGGACTATCGGCCCGGTCCTGCGGATGGGAGCGCTCGGCCGTGAGTATTGCCGTCATCGATGACACTCCCTTCGACCACCAACCCAGCGGTACTCTCAGCACGTTGCTTAATGGCCAGCGCAAGATCGACAAGCCGGATCGCGAAATCGATCTGGTCGTCCTTGCTGATGTCGTTGGACAGGATGCCCGCAGCAAACGCTCCAGCGTCCCGCGTGATGCTCTGGAGCTGATCCAGGATCGACATGGTGGTGTCGTGGGCGTCCATTACCGATCACTCAATTCGAAGACCTCGGCCTTGGCGTCTTCCTCAAGTCGTTCAAGCCTGATTGACCGCAGAATCGGATGGAGTGATATGTGACTGAGCGACGGCACAATGACGTGGTGCGCGTCGGAACGTTGGAGCTCAGTTGTCAGCTCGTCCCATCCATCAGTGATACCGGACTGGAACTCGTGGAAGATTGTCGCGAACTCGAAACCGTGCCTCTCGGCGTGGTCTCTGAGTTTTCGTTCCATGTCACGGACGGCACGATCCTCGACGTCACACGGCACACGCATATACCCGTAAGCGAGGGGTCGCAGTTCTGTCATCATCGGCGTTTCCCCTGGACGACCCACAATCGGGCGCCGGTCTCCAGCTCGATGTGCTGTTTCATTGCTTCCTGGAGGCCAGGCAGGCGCGCGAAGTGCCAGAGCGACGGCACGATGACGTCCTTGACCTCGCCGCGCTTGAGAGCGTCAAGCATGGTGTAGAAAGCTGACTCCGCGCACCTGACGTTCTCGGTGAAGACGTCTTCCAAGGTAAAGCCTTCACGTGCGGCGTATTCGGCCAATTCATGTCTGATGCGTTCGGCTTCGTTGTCTGTCTCGTCGTCACTCACGACGCGCATGTAGCCGTAAATAGCTGGTCGCATAGATTCCTCCTAACCTGTGGAGACCGGTCCAGCGGTGGGCTCGGGGTCCGGCACCGCTGGACCGGTTACTAGCCAGGAAAGCCCCAGTGACCTGGGGAAACCCAGAGCGGACCAGGGGTAGGAGTGGCGCAAAAAAGAGGCAATGAGGCCCTGACCTGGGCATATGGGCGACCGGGTGGCTATGGTGGACAGGCCCCTACCCCGGAGGGAACCAGCGATGGCGGCCAAGCGCGTACGGCTGGCCCAGCGTCGCAAGGCAGCGGGCTACAGCCAAGAGAAGCTTGCCGAGCGCCTGGGTGTCGAGCGCTCCACTGTCGTGCGCTGGGAGACCGCCGAGACCGAACCCCAGCCGTGGGCACGCCCCAAGCTCGCCGCCGTCCTTCAGGTCACTGCCGACGAGCTGCAAGAACTCCTCGATGACGTTGTCCTCGTCCAGGCCGAGCCCAGCGAGCGCATGAGCTACGTGCTCGAGCACCCGTCCAGCGTGGACCTGGTCGCCGTCGCCTACCTCCATGAGCGCATCCGGCAGCTTGACGAGGGGTATGACCACGCCCCCTCGACGGCGCTACTGGGGCCAGCAGGCCAGGTGAACGGCCAGGTGACATACCTCCGGGAGCACGCCACGAACCCACGGGTGCGCAAGGCGCTCTACGAGGTCGAAGCTGAGTCGGCCACCTTCATGGGGCAGCTCGTATGGGACGTGAGTCAGCGCCGCGACCACATCGCCCCGATCGGCTACCTCGACGACGCGGTGCACGCCGCCCGTCAAGCGCACGACCCCTGCACCGAGGCGTACGCCACCTTGCGCAAGAGCTTCGTTGCCCTCTACGGGGAGAAAGAACCGGTCAAGGGCTTGATGCTCGCCCAGCAGGCCAGCGAGGTCGCCACCGGGTGCAGTCCATCCCTGGCCGGGCTGAGTCTGCTCCACGTCGCCGAGGGCTACGCCATGAGCTGCGACGCCAAGTCCTGCGAGGAGACGTTGACGCAGGCCGAAAGGCAGCTTGACCGGGCAGACGCCGACGACGTGGCTGCGGAGTACTACACCATGAACGAGTTCAACCGGCTGGCCGGCTCGTGCTACCTCTACCTTGACCTGCCCGAGCGTGCTGAGCCGATCCTCCGCACCACCGTCAGGGCGCTTGCTGCCAAGAAGAAGAGCCAGGCCATCGCCCTGGCGAACCTGACGCTCTCGCTGATCCGCCAGCGCAAGCTTGACGAGGCCGCTTCCACCATGCACCGGACGATCGACGCCGTCGAGCTGACCAGAGGGGGCGGCGGCCTGAACTTGGCCTTCGCTGCCGGTAGAGAGCTACGCGAGTGGCGAGGCGAGCCGTGGGTGCAGGACATCAACGACCGGCTGCTTGCCCTGATGGCAGCCATCTAGGGTACTAGTAGGGGGTGACCAGCGTCGACCAAGCGAAGACGACCGTCCGTGACAAGGTGTGGCGGCAGCTCCTCGAAGCGGGCGTCGTGCCGCCTGATTCGTACGGCAAGATTCCCTCATTTGAGGGTGCGAAGGTGACGGCTGAGCGCCTGGCCGAGCTTGAGGTCTGGCAGCGAGCTACTACGGTCAAGGCCAACCCGGACTACGCCCAGCTCCCTGTCCGCGTCCGTGCGCTAAGCGACGGCAAGCTGCTCTACATGGCCGTGCCGAAGATGGCGAGCGTCCAGCCGTTCTACCTACTCGACCCCAGGACGATCGAGCTTCCACCCGAAGCCGCGGCAGAGAAGAAGGGTGCCGCTCAGGTCGCCCAGCGAGTCGGGGTCGAGGACATGCGTCCGATCGACGTCGTGGTCTGCGGCAGTGTCGCGGTGAACCGCTCGGGTGCCCGTATCGGCAAGGGCGCCGGCTACTCCGACCTTGAGGTCGCGCTGCTCATCGAAGCCGGCCTGGTCACCGAAGCGACGACGATCGTCGCACCAGTGCACGCACGCCAGGTGGTCGATGACGACATCCCAGAGACGACACACGACTTTTCTGTGGACTACATCGTCACGCCTACCGAACTGATCCCCTGCCCCAACCGCCGACGCCCCGCAGGGATCGTCTGGGATGACCTGACCGCCGAGAAGATCGCCGCCATTCCGGCATTGGCCGAGCGCAGGGCGGCGGCGCAATGACCGCTACTAGGCGGTATCACCTCGCGCAACGACGCAAGGCGATGGGCTTCAGTCAGGAGCAGCTTGCCGAACGACTCGAAGTGGATCGTTCGACCGTCGTGCGCTGGGAAAGCGGTGGCAACGAGCCTCTGCCTTGGGCGAGGCCGAGGCTGGCGAAGGCGTTGCAAATCTCACTTGACCAGCTCACGGAGATGCTAGGGATCGAGACGTACCCGACCTCATTGGTCGCTATACGGCCCGCCCCTACAACGAACAATGTATCGCACGACGATCTGGTGGCAGATCGGGAGGGAAGCTCGGAGTTTGACGACATGAACCGCCGCGAACTACTCCGACTCATGACCATGGCTGGCACGCTCGTCGCGATGTCCGGAATCGAAGACGGAGTGGACTGGGAACGGCTCGCCTACTTTGCTGCTGGTCAGCATCAACTCGACGCTGCTGCCGTCGCGGAGTATGGCACGCTGAACGGCCATCTATGGCGTGTCTTTGCATTGTCAAAGACGAAACGTCACACCTATCCCCTTGTTCGCGAACAACTCGCCGTCTTGGTTAGCGCACTCCAGCGGTCTCAGGGAGCAGCGGTACACCGCGATCTGTGTGCCCTCACTGCCGATCTCTTTCAGCTCGCAGGCGAGATCCTGTTCGACGGCAACCACTACACCGAGGCCGCACACTGCTACACGCTGGCCGCTACCGCGAGCAAAGAAGGTGACGCCTTCGACCTATGGGCTTGCGCGCTCACCCGCCATGCATTCATTGGCGTGTACGAAGAGCAGTTCGTCAAAGCCGGACCGCTGCTCGAACTTGCCGCCGGTCTAGCAAGGCGCGGCGATCAGGCGTTGTCGACACGCTATTGGGTGCGCACCGTTCAGGCGCAAACATTCGCCGGTCTCGGCGACTTGGACGCATGTCAGCAAGCCCTTGACGACGCGGATGACGTCCACCAGCTCAGCGGGAAGATCCACACAGATGGCTGGCTCCGCTTCGACGGCTCCAGACTCCCAGAGGAACGTGGCACGTGCTACGTAGCCCTTCGGCGTCCAGACCTGGCCGAACAGGCTCTGAACAATGCACTCAGCGTGGACCTGTCGGCCCGGCGCCGAGGTAGCGTGCTCACCGATCTTGCAACGCTCGGTCTCCAACGTCGTGACGTAGATCAGCTCGTGAACCATGCCGGTGCTGCTGCGAATATTGCTCGACAGACTGGCTCGGGCGTGGTCTGCCGCAAGCTCCAGAGCCTTCAGGGCCAACTAACGCCACTGCTTACCGACTGTCGAGTTCGCCAACTGGACCAAGAAATAACCGCCCTCACAAAAGTGTCCGGCTGAAGAATGCAAGGGAGAAACACCGTGTCGTTTGAGCAGGGGCGCATCTTTCGCGAGGCGTGGATCGCTGGCGTAAGGAAGTATTACCCAGGTGAGCCAAAGTCCGGCTACGTCACGCCATGGGAAGAGACGCCAGACTGGGAACGTGAGAGTGCGGCGGCGGTCTATGACCAGGTGCGGGCGTTCATCCAGGCGACGGACGGCAACACTGCGAAGCTGACCAGAGATCAGAAAAGTCGCTTCCTTGCCCTCTGCTGGATCGGGCAAATCTTCAAGCACTTCCCAGATCCCAAGCCAGCCTACGTCGCCGACTGGCCCGACTTGCCGAAGTGGCAGCAGGAGACGGATGCCGACATCTTCGAGCGCATTGAGCAAAGCGTTCAGTAATAATGGACGTGCGCTGCTACTGCGTGACTAAGGTGGGCACGGTATTGCTGAGGGTGACGCAGATGAGTAGGAGGCCCACTCGCGCGTATAGTTGTCAATTTAGCTTAGATCCGAAGTGGACGAAAGCATACAACAGCATAGCTCTTGACAATTTCATCACATTCTGTTAATGTAAATTGATTGAGAGTAGCAATAGTCTCTCGAACTCACACCGTTCACCTACACTCAGGTTGAACCCGCCGCCTGCGGAATAGGGCTCCCTCGTTGGAGGTGGACGTTGTGAGATTTCTTTCGAATACCCTTTATCTTGTCTCTTGGATGATGGGCGGCGGCATAGGGATTACTCTGGTCGGTCTGTACTTTGGTCAGATCGCTCCGCTACTGGCTATTGTGCTAGTGACCAATCTGGTTGGTACGGTTTTAATGGCTGCCGTACTCGTCGCCTATCTGAAGGCCAAGAACACGTAAGCATCACAACAACGTCGCCCCTGGGACCACCCGGTCCCAGGGGCCGTATAATTGGCACTTGCCAGTGCCATTACCCGACGTAAGGTGGGACGCAGGAAATGCCTTCCAGCGGCAATAATTCCTCTAGTACTCATGTTCAAATCCTCGGAATTAAACTCAACTTTTGGAGCGTGGTGATTGTCGCTATTCTTGGAGTGGTCAGTGCCGCCGTCGGCGGATACTTCGCTTATAAGGCGTCCCAAGGTCCTTCCGAATCGAAGTCCTCTGGAGCGACGATCGCATCGCCAAGCGCTTCTGTCCCGTCTCCTACCTCGTCCCAGAAGTCGGCAGCGTCGTCAAATGGCAGCTCACCTGACGTTGCCAATGTCCAATACCTCTCTGACCCTGACATGAAGCCAGTTGGCGCGCAGAGCGTCATGACCGGTACGAAGAATCTTGCAGGTACCGACTTCCCACATAGCATCTATCGCGGCCTCAACGGTTGCAAAACGGCGTCGACGGTGGAATATAAGCTGGGAGGTTCGTGGAAAAAGTTCGATGCCACGGTCGGGCTTGATCAGACATCGCGACCCAACACCGTCGCCCGCATGACCGTGTTCGTCGACAAAACTCCGATCGGCAACGGATACATCGTCACACCGTCCGCACGACAGAATATCCCCACGATCGATGTGACTGGCGCTCAGTACCTTGCACTAGAGATGCTCCCTACGAGCGGTGACCTCAACTCATGCGTCGCTATTGGCGATGCGGTGTGGGGCGACGCTAGATTGTCCAGGTGAGATTGGCTATCGATCAACCAAGGCGGTAGCTATTACAAAGTCTGAGTCCGGCCGGACCTAATAACGATACAAGAGATGATCAAGCTCTGTGGCTTGCCTAGGCGCGATACCGAATGATGACTTCTCGCATTCGGGTTTGATACTGTGCGGCAAGGACCGCGCTATCTCTTTCGGCCATGCACATCCCGGGTCCGCACTCCGCACTCCCGTAGTCGGTTGAGCACCGTGGTGGGATCGACGGCCATCCGCTCCCCGATTCTCACTAGCGACCAACCACCTTCGTAGAGCCGCGCCGCCTCATCGACCTGCTCGGTAGAGAGACCACGACGACGCATCAACACCTCGTTGCGGTGCAGGATCTCGCTGACCGTTCGCCGGTCGATACCGAACCGATCGCCCAACTCGTAGACCGTTGCTCCGGCCTGGTAGCCCGCGATCAGCTCCTTCACCTGGTCGGCGTTGAGCTGTCTGGCTCGGCCTGGTATGTGCCGCTTGGGTCGCTGTGGGACCGGCGCGGCCGGGTCGGGCAGCTTCCCGAGCAGCGACTCCAGCTCGCTGACCTGGTCCTTTGTGTTGTAGTACCGTCCCCCAGCCTCCACAACACGACAGACCCGTTGGTTTGGGACTTATCCCAGGCCAGCGGGTCTTTTTCGGTGCACCGAAAAACCGTCCACAGTGGATTGCGCTTCAGTTACCGTTCAGTAGGTGGAGCAAAACTGGAGCAGGGCGTGACCCCATTCGATACGGGGTCACCAAAAGTGCTCCAGGCGGTTCACCCAGCCGGGTAGTTTCCACCAGTTTTCCCTGCCATCGAAGGTCGGCCACTCCGGCGATGCTCTGCCGATCAGGCGTCGAAAACCCGTGATATGGCAACAGGATCACCACCAGGACGCTACGCTCGGCGTTTCGGAAGGTGCGTTGAGTGACAGCCTTGGGGCAGGGACGGCTGACCGGCAGCTGAGCGGGACGTTGGGCGCGTTCGCCGTGTCCGAGTTCCGGGCGTTGTGGGTCGCGGCCCTGGCGTCGGCGATAGGTGACCAGCTCGCGCGGGTCGCGTTGTCGATCCTGGTGTTCCAGCGGACGGGGTCCCCTGCGTTGAGTGCCGCGACGTACGCGTTGTCGATGCTCCCGGCGCTGGTATCGGGCGCCGCGCTGTCGTGGCTTGCCGATCGTTTTCCACGCCGCCGGGTCATGGCGGTGTGCGACCTACTGCGAGCGGCGCTGGTCACGCTGATGGCGATACCGGCGGTTCCGCTACCGCTGCTGGCGGGGTTGCTGGTGCTGGTGCAACTGGCGGAAGCACCGTTCTCCGCAGCGCAGGGCGCGGTGCTGCCGGAGACGCTCGGCACCCGGTACGAAGCAGGCCAAACCGTGCAACAGGTCACGAACCAGCTGTGCCTCGTCCTGGGCTTCGCCGTCGGGGCGCTCATCGTCACCGACGTCCGCGCCCACACCGCGCTGGCGATCGACGCGGCCACCTTCGCCGCGTCCGGGATCCTGATCCGGACCGCGCTCGGCCCGTACCCACCACCGGCTCCGGCGGCCAACGACCTGACGACGTCGCGGTGGCGCAGATCGTGGCGCCACGTCGCCGCGGGAGCGGTGATCGTGGCCGGGGACCGCCGGCTGGCGACGTTGCTGTGGTCCCTGCCGAAACCGGCCCAGGCCTTCGTCATCGGTGTCGCCGCCGCGGCGGCGATCGTGTCGATACTCGCCGCGCGCACCTCGCCGGCATCCGGACAGTGGGTGACCGCGGGCTGGCTCGCCGCGTGCGCGGTGATCCACCTGCACGCCTCACACGCCATCGAACGTGTCCGGCGCGACCACTCGCACTCGCCCTACGTTGACCTGTGCAGCGTGTGGATTTTCGCCGGTGTCCTCGCGCTGCCGCCTCGCGGCCCCGTGGGCGAACGGGAAAACTCGTTGCTCAAGGCCACCTTCAAGGCACTGCGCAACGTCAGCCTCTGCCCCTGGATGATCGGCAAGATCGCCGCCGCCGCTGGTGCTCCTAAACGTCGAGCACGACCGCCCACCCGGTCGCCCAAGGCCACGAACCGTTTCGCGGAAAGGACCACTAAGAGCGGCTGTCGGTGAGCCTGCCGCGCAGGCGGGCGGCGTCGCGCACCGGCGGCAGGCCGTAGGCGCGGCGGTATTCCCGGGTGAACTGGGTGGCGCTGGCGTAGCCGACGGCATCGGCGGTGTGCGCGGCCGTGGTGTCGCCTGCCACCAGCAGGCGCCGCGCCTCCTGGAGTCGCAGGTGCTTCTGGAACCGCAGCGGGCTCATGCCGGTGGCGGCCTTGAAATGCCGATGCAGGGTGGCCGGGCTCATGTGTGCGACCGCCGCTACCTGCTCCACGGTGATGGGCTCGGTGAAGTGGGCGGCGATCCAGTCGGCTGCGGCGCGCACCCTGGTCAAGGCCGAGCCGGTGGCCGCAAACTGGCGCAGGGTCGGGCCAAGTGTGCTGCCGAGCAGGCGGTAGATGATCTCGGCCTCCACGCGGGCGGCCAGCGGCCGGATGTCGTCGGGGGTGTCGAGCAGCCGCACCCAGCGGGTGACGGCGTCGACCAGTTCCGGGGTCATCGTGGCGGAGACCTGGCCCGCGGCCGGGGTGGCCGGGGCCTCGCCGTCGAGTTCGAGCAGCAGGTCGGCCAAGGCGGGGCCGTCCAGGTGCAGCACGGCCGAGCGGTACGGCACCTCCTCGAACACGGCGGTGACCGGCAGGTCGAGCGAGTTGAGGAACATGTCGCCGCGGCGGGCCGACCGGCTGTGCTCCCCCGTGATGGTGCGCTTGGAGCCCTCGGCGATGAAGCACACCATCGGCTCGTAGCGCATGTCGAGAGGGTTGACCACCTCGTCGAGGGCGACCACGGTGAGCCGGGGCACGGCGGTGGTGCCGGACCACAGGCCGTTGCGGTGACGGCCCACGGCCGCCGCAAGCTGGTCGAGCACGGGGCTGCTCCGAACAGGATGGGTGAGAGGATCAGGCAATCCTATGCGGTTCACCGCTCATGCCGGCGCGCCGGGTGCGCTCTAGCGTCGAGGGTATGACACAGCAGCTGCAGAACCTGCCCACGCGCGTGCTCGGCACGCAGGGCCTGGAGGTCGGCGCGATCGGCCTCGGCACGATGGGCATGACGATGGCGTACGGCGCGGGCGACGAGGCGGGCGGTATCGCCACTATCCGCCGCGCCCACGAGTTGGGCGTCACCCTGTTCGACACCGCTGAGCTATACGGCATGGGCACTGGCAGCAACGAGCGGCTGCTGGGGCGGGCGGTGGCCGAGTTCCGGAACGAGGTCATGCTCGCCACGAAGTTCGGCTTCGACCTGACCGACCCGGCGAACGTGGGTGCGAAGCTCGACAGCAGGCCCGAGCACATCCGCGAGGTCACCGAGAACAGCCTCCGGTACCTGGGTACCGACCACGTCGACGTCCTCTACCAGCACCGGGTGGACCCGGACGTGCCGATCGAGGACGTGGCAGGCATGGTCGGCGAGCTGGTCGCCGAGGGCAAGGTCCGCTTCTTCGGGCTGAGCGAGGCGGGCCCGGACGTGCTGCGGCGCGCGCACGCCGTGCACCCGGTGTCGGTGCTGCAGACCGAGTACTCGGTGTTCGAGCGCGCGGTCGAGGTCGAGGTGCTGCCGGTGGTGCGGGAGCTGGGCATCGGGTTCGTTCCGTACTCGCCGCTGGGCCGCGGGTTCCTCACGTCCGCAGTGAAGCCGGCGGCCGAGTACCCGGCGGACGACATGCGCAGCTGGGACGACCGGTGGCAGTCGGGCAACTACGAGCGCAACGTCGCCGCGGTCGAGGCGCTGACCGCGCTGGCACGGGAGAAGGACGCGACGGTGACGCAGCTTGCGCTGGCGTGGCTGCTGGCGCAGGGCGACGACGTCGTGCCGATCCCGGGCACGCGCAGCCCGGGCCGGTTGGCCGAGAACGTGGCGGCAGCGCACGTGGTGCTGACGGCGGACGACCTGGCGCGAGTGCAGCAGGTCCTGCCCAAGGGCGCGGCCGGTTCCCGCTACCCCGAGGCGATGATGCCGACCTGGTGAGGTGATCAGTCGGCCGAGCTGGTGAGCGGCTCACAGCGCGCCCCGAACCGGATCCTCAGGCCACGCGATGCGGCCTACACCGGCGAGGTCGGCGGTGGGCAGGCCGGCCACGCAGCCGAACGAGGAGTCGTCACCGCCGTGCACCGGCGTGCACCGGCGTGAAGACGGTGTACTCGCCGTCGTCGGCAGGCACGGTGGTGACGGTCCAGCCGAACACGGCGCGGTGGAGATCGTGCACGCCCGCCGGTCGAAGGACCGGAGCTCCCCCACCCCGGGCGCCATCCTAACTGGTCGACAACCGCCTGCGGCTGTCGACTCGAACAGCGAGATCGACTCACACATCGACTCGGCTAACGGAGCATCAACGCGATCCAGCAGTGCCACCCGAAGGAATGCCACGAAGCTGAGACTGATCTTGATGAAGCCGCAGTGAGACAACCAACAAAATTGCAGGTCGCAGTAGATCAACATGTCACGCGCGGTGAGACCCTACAAGAAGGAGGATTCCGCCTCGGTTGTTTTACGGAGGACGACCGGAATTGCAGCCAACTCGACTGCCATAACTCTGATGTCAGAGGAATTTCAAGGCAAGGCTCACCAAAGCTGCGACCAGTCCGATCAAGGTAGCCCAGAGAGAATTCTGAATCGCTACCTTAAATTTGCTTCTTCGAGTCCAAGTCAAAGGCATTTCAGGTAGAACTCCACTTGGAACCTCCGGCAAATCAGGCGGACAATGCATCGACTCTCCGACGGAATGTCGTATCGATATAACCATGGTCCGCAGACCATGTTTTCGCCGCTCCTCATCATCAAAGTCCTCCAGAACCCACGCCAGATGGCGCTCCAGCAGCACGCCCCTGTCCCACGTTTTGACGTCTCTTTGCCCGTTAACGCGGGCCCACCACAATGTAATTAGCCTTGATTTCTGGCGCAACGTACTTCGAGCCGTATACCGAGCTCGCGTAAGGTCACGAACTCGTTCCACCTGGGAAATGATGCCATGAGACTCTGGCTCCCGCTGCGTAGCCTCGAGATGACTGAAGCATTTCACGAGATGCCGCATGAGACGATAAGGGGCAACCTCTTTTCGGTCCGACAAGTGGAACACTACGAGGCCGAGGATAATGACGCCTATAGCTACACCTATCCCTTGCAGATGTCGCGAGGTTATATTGCAACTGCCGGGAATACATTGGACATCCGACATTGCCACCAGCAACCAGGTGAGCACACTTGACACCAGGAGCACACCTGGAATCAGGTGCAGCATGTCAATGAACTTTCGCCTCAGAACTTCATCGACCTCAAATCTCGACAGTCCATAATCGCGAAGCCTGTCAACATCTTCTTCATAGATTTTATCCCAAACCGAAAGGCGATAGACATGCCTTCGAAATGGCAGAGCAAATATCATCTTCTTCAGTTTCTCTTCACCAAGAGTGGCCGCCCCACTCCACCACCGAGCCGCTGGTAACTTCATGCCACAAAAGTACAGTGCGTCCAGGCTGCGCAGACTACCTACTCCAAACTGCACGTTCATCTACCCATCACATGCTCAGGTGCGACGCCGTACCTATCAGCAGTCATATGCACGACATGAACGCTGGAGCTCGTGGACACCAAGACACACGAGGTCGATATAGGAAGTGTTCGGCTTTGCGTTCTTAGCGCAGGGTGAGGCGGCGGTATCCGGTGAACCAGGCCATGGTTCGCTCGATCACCCAGCGGTGTTTGCCGAGTTTGTCATGGGAATCGATGCCTTTGCGGGCGATGCGGACCTTGATGCCGCGGTCGTGGACCCAGCGCCGGAGGTCGGCCTGGTCGTAGGCCTTGTCGGCCGTGCAGCTTGGCGGGCTTACGTCGCCGCGGGCCACGGCGGGACTTGATTGCGGGGATCGCCATCACCAACGGCTTGAGCGCGTAAGAGTCGTTGGTGTTCGCGGCGGAGACGGCGACCGAGAGTGGCGGCCCGGCACGGTCGGACAGGACATGGATCTTCGAGCCTGGCTTGCCCGGTCTACCGGGCTGGGTCCGGTCAACGGCCCCCTTTTTTTGGCCGCACGCAGGCTCCGTCCACGATCGCGCGGCTCCAGTCGAGCAGGCCCTGGCTGCCGAGTTCGTCCAGTAGTGCGTGATGCAGCCGTCGCCACAGCCCAGCGTCGGTCCACTGGCCGAAGCGGCGGTGTGCGGTCTGGAACGGCACCCCGAACGACGGCGGCAGATCCCGCCACGCACACCCGCTGGTCAGCACGTCCACGATCGACGTGAACACCGCACGAGCATCCAGCGGAGCTGTCCCACCGCCCTGTGGACGCGGCTCGAACGTCGGGATCAACGGCTCCGCCAGCGCCCACAACTCATCCGGCACCAACCGCAACGACAAACGATCAACCACAGCCAAAATCATCGCCCATGGGAAAGCAATCACCACGTAAGACACGCTCTAAGCTTGTCGTTTAACCCCGTGCTGGTGTGGGGATGACCCCAGTTGATCATGGATGCAGCCCTTGGGTGATCATGCTTCTTGCGACAGAAGGAATCCGTAGCTTCCCTTACAGGACAGGTACTTTCGCGCATTTCAGGGCAAGACCTACATCACACCCCATGAAACACCCCGGCTAGGAGTAGCCCTCAAGCCGGGTTAACGGCATTCAAGATCCGCACCGGTGGTAGAAGTACCCTGCGGCACCTTGTCCGACGAGATTGCGGTCGCGGATCACGGTCGATACAAGGCGGCTCGGATCGGCGCAGACCTCCTCGACACTGCCGCCCAGATCATCGGTGTACTCGATGTCGATGACCCGCTGCTCGTATACCGCAATGTAGGACGCGCACTCTTTGAAGCGCAGGCATTCCTCTGAGACGGCGAAGTTGAATCCGGCCTCCTGCTTACCCCGAGCACCGAGTTCCGCCGCGTTTTTCTGCCCCATGGCCATCGAGAGCCCATGCGCGAGATCGGCCAACTGCTTGGCGAACGCGAGATTGCTCTCGATGGTCAACGTCCCACCCGAACGAGTATAGGAGTCGAGATTGTCGATCTCCACCGCCTGGAATCCCGACTCGGCACACCGGCGCACCGAGTTTCCCATGATTTCAAGCAGGCGAACGCGTTTCGGCACGGTGGAGGTGTCGATCATCAGCTCGTCCGGCCAGTTCGGATCGATACGTGGGCTACCGTTTTCATCGACGAGGATGAGGTCACGGCGCTCCTTGAGCCACAGGCCGCGGTCTGCGGGCTGAGTCTGAAAACCGTTGACATAACAGACGTTGTACATGCCGGGAGCGGATGCGGCGGTGCTGTCACGAACCACAAGCGTAACACCGGCAGGCGGAGAATAAGCGCCGCCGAGCTGGTAGTCGACGCGGGCGCCCGATGGGAATTGCCCTTCCGGTGCGGTCTGGGCCACACTACTGGGTCGGTTTTCCTCCGGATGTGAGGAGTCCACGGGCGGGTCCGACGTCGGGCTGTCAGGGGTCGAGCAACCGGACAGCCCCATCGCCAGCGTGGCGACCAAGAATCCGAAGCGAACGACCGCTCTCATCGACTTCATCCTTCTCCATTGAGCGTAAGAAAGCGTCGGACCTAGAAGGTGTCCGCCCCGGCGCGCAACAATTCGTACGTCCCGGCAGCACCGCAGTCAGCGGTGCGAACGCACTGACACCTTCCGACAGTTCGCAGATGCTCACATACCGAAGAGTATAGCCTTGGCCTTTCGTGCGTGTCCATTCACGGGGTAGCGCCAGTTGATCACGTTGCCGTGACGCGGGGAGGTGTCCACGGGTTGCCGGCACGGCCTCGGCAAAGTTGTTGATGCTGGTCAGGGGTGGATTTGAAGGAGTTGAAGTGGTCGGGTGAAGTCGGGTCCGTTGTGGCGGAGTGCGGCGGCGATGTTGGTTTTTCCTGCCAGGCGCAGGGTGCTGATGGCGAGGTTGCGGATGCTAGCCGTGATGCGGGGGCCGTTGCCGGTGCGTGTGCGGGAGGCGTCTTCGTCGTAGGTGACGTCGCGGACGTAGTGCAGTTTGTTTTCGATGCTCCAGTGGTCGCGTGCCCAGGTGGCGATCTGTGGGGCATCGGCTTGGGTGGTGTCGCGGCTGGTGATCCCGAGGACCGCGATGGCACTTTTCTTGCCACTGCTGACATCGGTGACGTAGCGTTCGATCAGGAACACCTGCGCGACATGAGGGAAGTCGATGTTCTCCGGTGCCGGTTGCACTCGGATCGTGCGGCTTTCGACCCTGCCATGGCTTATGTTTTCATTGGTGTGTAACGGAAACTGTTCCCAGGTCAGGGCATCGAGCTGGGTGAACAGGTTCGGCTGGTTCGCTTTCACGATGAGTACGTAGTCGGCACCGTGTTCGGTCACCAGGTAGGATGCGTGTGCACGCTGGGTGTGCATAGCATCTGCGGTGACCACTGCGCCAGTCAGGTCGACGGTGTCCAGCAAGGGCTGAAAACAGGTAATTTCGTTGGTCTTCTCACCAACTTCTCGTTGCGACACAACAATTCCGCTGTCGTGAGTCATAGCGGCCAGCAGATGTACCCCACCTTGGCCTGTCTCGTCGCAGGTACCGCGTAAAGTTTTGCCGTCCACCGCGATCACCGTCACCGCACCGGTGTGGCCGGTGAGCCAGGCACCGATCGCGGTGTCCAGCAGATCACCATCGACTGCTTGCAGGACACGCCGCAGCGTGGCTTCGTCCGGGGCCCGGTAGCGACCATGGTGGCGATCCTGCCGATGCCCCGCAGCATCTCCAGGACATGCTGCGGGGCATCGGCGGCCCATTCACCGATCGCGGTGAATGATCGGGCACCGGCGAGTACCGCGGCCGCGGCCACGATCGATACGAAGGTGTGCCGCACTCCGCGTCGAGCACGGGGAGTGCGGCACAGTGGCGAGATGTTCTCGCAGGTCAACCAACTGTTCCGACCTGCCTGCCACCACACCCGCCGTGTCGTCAGAGTGGGCCCGTTGGCGCAGCGCAGCAAGGATCGGCGAAGATACAACGGCAGGCATGGCTCTCTCACGTGATCATGGGACCTCAACAATCACACGATCAACGAGGGCCATGCCTGCCCACACACCGGCCCGAACAGCCACCACACGACTTTGCCGGGACCGTGGGGGGTCCCCACCGCTCAGCCGATCTGGTAGGCGCGGGTGATGGTCTGGCTCACCGCGTTGCCCTTGTCGTCGGTGGCCTTGGCCCGCAACGAGGCGAACCCGCTCGCCGGGTGGCGGACCTTGGCCGTCCACTGTGGACCGTCCGGGGTCAGCTCGACCGGTTGCCAGGTGACGCCGTCGTCGTAGGAGATCTCCACCGACAACGCGGTGACGTTCGGCTGCGCGTCCTGGCGGGTCACCGTCACGGGGAAGGTGATCTCCTTGCCGCCCGGCACGAGGTTGCGCAGGTCCGCCGGTGGGGCGAACCCGACCGCGAGCATGCCCAGCGGCTCGTCCGCATACCGGGCCGGCGCGACCGTCCATTCACCACTGAACTTGGTGGAGACGGGCCACCAGGGCTGGTCCCTGGTCACCTCCGTGGTAATCCGGAAGGTGCCGAAGTGTGCCGAGGACTGGAACACCCCGCGTCCCGGCGAGTTCTGGGTGCCGAGCAGTTGACCGTCCAGATAGGCCGAGGTGGTGCCCCGGTCCAGTCCGTAGATGTAGTCCGCGCTGCCGCTGTGCCCGGCCGCGTCGCCGAACACCGGCACCGTGACGTCGAGTGCGTAGTCCTTGTTCTGTGACACCCATGGGTGTCCCGGCCCGTTCGTGCCGGTGAAGGAGGGGCCGATCACCGCGGCGTTCCAGTCGATGCGGTAGGACTTGCCCGCCGCCAGGGTGCGCGGCCCGTCGACGAGGGTACCGCCAGGGCTGGCGCTGGTATCGCTGAACTCGACGCCCTGCACCACGAGTCGCCAGTCACCCGGGGTGAAGTAGCGCCGTTGCTCGGACTGGGGCGCGTCACTACGCCCGCCCCGGTTGATCTCCCCTTCCGGACCCTCCACGAACGCGTACACGATCGGGAGGAATTCCTT
>NZ_JAYMZS010000072.1:0-735 GCF_035828755.1 Amycolatopsis sp. H20-H5
CTGTTCTCGGGTGCCGTGCTGACGGCGGACCACGCCGGGGTGGACGTGATCGAGCCGGGTTCCACCCTCGACCGGATCGTGCCCGCCCTGGTCCCCGACGGGCCGTGGCTGGCCTGGCGCGGCGCCCACCGCCCAGATCCCGGGCTCGTCCGCGAGCGGGTCCGCGCGTACCTCGGGCGGTCCGCGAAGCTGCCCGGCACACCGGACGGACATCGCCTGCTCGCGGCGGCCACCGGACTCACGACGGCGTCGGTGCGTCGCGCTGTGGACGACATCGAGGCACCGGACTCGGCGCAGGTGCTCGAGTGGCGGGCCCGCTGGCGGCGGCGGGTGGGCCACATCCTGGCCGCGGAGGACATCACGCTGCCCGTGCCGGGGGAGATCGTCGTGCGCGGTGACCCGCTCAGCGCGGTGTTCCGCGCCGAATGGGATCACCAGCACTCGCTGGCCCGGCTCTTCGTCGAGGCGTCGGCGAACGTGCTGTCGGCCGCGTTCCGTGACGGCGACCCGGTGCTGCTGCACGGCCCGGACCGGGTCGGTTTCCTGGTCGAGCTGACCCGCGGCGAGGCGGTGTGGCGGACCGGCGCGGCCGGTCCGCACCGGCTGCGGATGCCCGCCGTGGGCCTGATCGGGCACCGGCGGGCGTACCTGGCGGTCTCGGTGGAACCTGACGAGGGCCGGGAGCGCACGATCTCGCGGCAGCGGACCGTCGTCACCGCCGGCCAGTTCGAACTG
>NZ_JAYMZS010000072.1:745-46674 GCF_035828755.1 Amycolatopsis sp. H20-H5
CCTTCCAGGACCACCGGCACAACGTCATGCTCGTCGCGAGAAGCCGCTCGCGCGCCGACGCGGGCACCTGCGTGCTCGTCTCGGTGCGGAACGCGGCCGGCGGTGACGAACCCGAGGTTCTCGCGGTGCCGTTGAGCTGGCTGGATTCCCAGGACGTCGCCAATGGTCAGCTCCGGGTGGGGAAGGCGGGCGACGGCTTGTCCGTGTTCGTCGTACCCTCGCTGATCCGCGTGGAGCACGTCGACGAGCCGGTTCTCCGCCGGTCGCTGACCCGGTCGGCCAACACCACCACCCGGGACGCGCTGCGGCGCGCGCTGGGTCAGGATGGCGGCCACTGACCTTTCGAGACCTCGCCTCCTTTGTGGACGAGTTCGTACCGGACCGGCGGCCGCCTTGCCCCGGTGAACGGGATTCTGTACTCGCGATGGTGGCCGCACCTCCGGCGAGTCGTCCAAAGAGGACATGCCAGGAAATGATCAGGAACGATCTCTGCCTCTTTTCCCACACTCCCGATGTTAAGTTCGAAAAATGACCTCCGAACTGGCCAAATCCCAAATCTCCGCCACCATTGTGGACGACATCGAGCATCTCAAGGGCACGTACGCGGGCTACCGCCGAGCCCACGCCCGCGGGGTCTGCTACGACGCGACCTTCACCCCGTCCGGCGAGGCCGCCGCGCTCACCACAGCGCCGCACCTGCAGTCCACCCCGGTTCCCGCGACGGTGCGGTTCTCGCACACCGACACCAACCCGCACCTGCGGGACGCCGATCGCGCGGTCCGCGGGTTCGCCACCAAGTTCCACCTCCCAGACGGCGGCACCACCGACCTCATCGGGGTGAACCTCGACCGGTTCGTCGCCTCGACGCCGGAGCAGTTCCGCGAGCTGATCCAAGCCGCCCAGCCTGACCCGGTCACCGGCAAGCCCGACCTCCAGAACGTGCGGGCCTACGCGGGCGCCCACCCCACGGCGGGTCCCGGCCTCGCCGCCGCGGCCGTGATCCCGACCCCGGTCAGCTACGCGAGCGCCACCTACTGGGCGATCCACGCGTTCTTTTGGCGCAACGCCGCCGGGGAAGCGTGCGCGGTGAAGTACCGCTGGGTACCGGACGCCGGGAACGTGAACATCACCCCGGAAGAGGGTGCCGGCTGGTCGGCCACCCACCTGGCCGAGGAACTCGCCGAGCGGCTCAAGGCGGGCCCCGCCGGCTTCACGCTGGTGATCCAGCTCGGTGAGGAGGGCGACAACACCGACGACTCCACCCAGGTGTGGCCCGCCGACCGGACCGAGATCACCGCGGGTCACCTGTCGATCACCGGCGAGGCGGCCGACCAGGAGCACTGGGCGGACCAGGTGTTCGACCCCACCCAGCTGCCCGAGGGCATCGAGGTGTCGGCCGACCCCGTGCTCGCCGCCCGAAGCACGATCTACGCGGTTTCCTACGATCGGCGGATCCACAAACGCTGAGCCGCTCGGTATCGGCTACCTTGGCGACGAGGTTTCCGTGTGCCGAAAGGAAGGCCCGCACCATGCCCTGCCGCCGGATCGGGCTCGTCGTCCATCAGGGCCGCGCCGCCGCGGTCGAGGGCGCCGGTGTGGTCCGCCGCTGGGCGGCCGAGCGCGACATCGCCGTCCGGGACGTCGACGTCTGGGAGACCGATTCGCGACTCGGCCTGCGCCGGGCCGCCGTGGACGAGGTCAGTGCCAGCGGCCATCCCGACCTGGTGGTCACGATCGGTGGCGACGGCACCTTCCTGCGCGGGGCGCGGTTCGCCGCGGTCGACCGCGTGCCGGTGCTCGGGGTCAACTCGGGCCGGGTCGGTTTCCTGACCGAGGTCGAACCGGGCGAGATCACCGAGGCGCTGGACGCCTTCGAGTCCGGGCGCGCGGTGATCGAGGAACGCCAGGTGCTCACCATGCGCGCCTCGCGGCCACTGGAGATCCCGCCCGACATGCAGGACATGCTCTGCTACGGCCGTGGTCCGTTGCTGCCGCCGCCCTCGCCGAGGCCGTTCACCGGGGTCGGCGTGGAGTCCGGCGTCGAACTGGACGTCACCGCGGTGAACGACATCGTGTTCGAGAAGCTCGCGCGGGACAGGCAGGCGAGTCTCGGCGTGTACATCGACGGCGAGCAGTTCGCGGCCTATTCGGCCGACGCGCTCATCGCCGCCAGCCCGACCGGCTCCACGGCATACAGCTTCGCCGCGGGCGGGCCGGTGCTCTCGCCGCGGATGCGGGCGCTGGTGTTCACCCCGGTCGCGCCGCACATGGTGTTCGACCGCAGCCTCGTGCTCTCGCCCGACGAGGAGGTCGCGGTCCGGGTTCTCGACGGCTCCGGCCAGGTCGCGGTGAGCGTGGACGGCCAGCTGCGCGGCGTGCTGGACCCCGGCGACTGGGTCGGGGTGTACGCGGCGGACTGGCCGGTGCGGCTGGTGCGCGTCCGCCCGGCGAACTTCTACTCACGCCTCCGTCAGCGCTTCAGCCTCACCGACGCGCCCGCCGCCGTCGCGGACCTGCACGTCCGACACTAGGCCGTGTCTGGCAGATCAAGTTCGCGGTCTTCGCGCCCAGGCGGCCCCTGACGACGCGGCGGGATGCGCCCGAGTACGACCCGGTACGAGGGCGATCCCGCCGCACTGCCAGGAACCACCTGGATCACGAAGCCCATCGAACAGATTTACCAGGCACGGCCTAGGCCGTTTCCGGGGCGGTCAACCGGGATGGTCACCGGTCGCGCCGTCGAGCAGTTCGCGCAGGATGTCGAGATGACCCGTGTGCCGCGCGGTCTCCTCGACCAGGTGGATCAGCACCCAGCGCAGCGTCACCTCCGCACCGAACCAGGCGGTCGTCCGGTGCTCGAGGTTCAGCTCGCCGATCACCGCGTCGGCCGCCGCGCGCGCCCTCGCGTAGAACGCCAGCACGTCCGCGGTGGACTCGTCCGGCCCGATCCGCATCTCCGCGTCCGGCGCGTTCTCGTCGAACGGCAGCGGTTCGGTCTCCCGCCCGAACGTCTGGCAGAACCACTCGTACTCGTAGGCCGCGAGGTGCTTGACGAGGCCGAGCAGGCTGAGCCCCGACGGGGTCATCGGCCTGCGCAGCTGCTCGTCGGTCAGCCCCGCCAGCTTCCACAGTGCGACATCGCGGTGCCGGTCCAGACTCGTCCAGAGGCTGTCCTTCTCCTCGCCGGTGAACGGCACGTTCCTCGTCATGGCTGTCACGGTAGCGCCGATGCGGCGCGCGGCCGCCGGGTGCGGTAGACACGAGGGATGCTGCCCTGGTCCACGGAATTCGCCGGTGTCCTTGAAGAACACGACCTGACAAGCACCGTCCTGCGGGGCAACCCGCTCGGTGATCCGCACGTGCGGCCGATCTGGGTGTACCTCCCGCCCGGGTACGGCGACGATCCCGGCCGCCGCTACCCGGTCGTCTACGTGCTCCAGGGCTACACCGGGCACCTCGGGATGTGGCGCAACCGGACGCCGTTCCGCCAGCCGTTCCCCGAGCTCGCCGACGCGATGTTCGCCAGGGGGGAGGCCCCGCCGGGGATCGTGGTCTATGTCGACGCGTGGACCTCGCTCGGCGGGAGCCAGTTCGTCGACTCGCCGGGCACCGGGAACTACCACTCCTACCTCTGCGACGAGGTCGTGCCCTGGGTCGACGAGCGCTACCGGACGCTGGCCGACCGCGACCACCGGGCGATCACCGGCAAGTCCAGCGGCGGGTACGGCGCGATGATCACGCCGATGCGCCGCCCCGAGCTGTTCGGCGCCTTCGCCACCCACGCGGGCGACGCGCTGTTCGACGCCGCGTACCGGCCTGAGTTCCCGATGGTCGCGCGGTTGCTGCTGGACGAATACGGCGGCAGCGTCACCGACTTCCTGGCCGATTTCCGGTCCCGCATCCCGATGTCGCGGGAGAGCGACGGCCCTCTGCTCGAATTCTACGGCTATTCGGCCGCTTACTCCGCGGATCCGGACGGCACCGTGCGGCTGCCGTTCGACGAGTTCGGGGCCACGGTCCCGGCGGCCTGGGAGCGGTGGCTCGCCCACGATCCCGTGGTGATGGCCGGGCAGCCGCACCACGCCGACGCGCTGCGCTCGATGCGCGCGATCTGGATCGACGCCGGGAACCGGGACCAGTACTACCTCGACCTCGGCGCGCAGGCGTTCCGGCGGGTGATCGCGGCCGCCGGGGTCGCGGACGAGCGGGTGTACTTCGAGCTGTTCGACGGCACGCACCGGGCGATCGAATACCGCTATCCGCTGGCGCTGGCCTGGCTGCTGCGGCGGATGGCAGGGGACTGACCGCCGTCAGACCGTCCCTTGTGGACGGACGAGCCCGGTCTGGAACGCGACGACGACCAGCTGGGCCCGATCCCGCGCGCCGAGTTTCATCATCGCCCGGTTCACGTGCGTCTTCGCCGTCAGCGGGGACACGAACAGTTTCTCGGCGATGTCGTCGTTGGACAGCCCGGTCGCGACCAGCGTCACGATCTCCCGCTCGCGTGCGGTCAGCACGTCGAGCGCCGGGGGCGCGGGCGGCGCGGCGCGCTCGGGTTCGGCGAGGAACCGTGCGATGAGCCCGCTGGTGGCGACGGGGGACAGCAGCGAGTCCCCGGCGGCGATGACCTGGATAGCCTGGATCAGGTGCGCCGGCTCGACGCCCTTGCCGAGGAACCCGCTGGCCCCGGCGCGCAGCGCTTCGAAGACGTACTCGTCGATCTCGAAGGTGGTCAGGATCAGCACCTTCACCCCGGCGAGGTCCTCGTCGGCGGTGATCGCCCTGGTGGCCGCCAGCCCGTCCAGGTCCGGCATGCGGATGTCCATCAGCACCACGTCGGCGCGCGTCGACCGGGCGAGGGCGACGGCTTCGCGCCCGTTCGCGGCCTCGCCGACCACCTCGAGCTCGGGCGAGGAGTCCAGCAGCACGCGGAAACCGGCGCGGATGAGCGCCTGGTCGTCGGCGAGCAGCACCCTGATCACGGACATCGTCAGCCTTCTTCCGGTCGGGGCAGCACGGCGGTGACCTGGAAGCGCCCATCGGGCCGGGCTCCCGCACGCAGTGTGCCGCCCACGGAGACCGCCCGCTCCCTCATGCCGACGAGCCCATGCCCTCCCGGCGGCGTCGCGGGCGGGCCGTCCTTGGCGAAGCGGTGGTTGCTGACCTCGATGTGCAGGGCGTCGGCCCGGTGCTCCAGCCGCACGGTGGCGCCCGACCCGCCGCTGTGTTTCTGCACGTTGGTGAGGGACTCCTGGATGATCCGGTACGCCGCGAGGTCCACCGCGGACGTGGTGGGCCGCACCTTGCCGGAGGTGGTGAGCTCGATCCGCAGGCCGGCCCGCACGAAGCTGTCGACCAGGGTGTCGAGCCGGTCCAGGCCGGGCGCGGGTTCGGTGGGCGCGGCCGCGTCGCCCGACTGGCGGAGCACGCCGAGCAGGGTGCCGAGTTCGCTCAGCGCGGTGCGGCTGGCGAGCCGGACGTGCGCGAGCGCCTCCTCGGCGGCGTCCGGCTGGGCGCGCAGCAGGTGCGTGGCCACCCCGGCCTGGACGTTGATCAGCGCGATGTGGTGCGCCACGACGTCGTGCAGCTCGCGCGCGATGCGCAGGCGTTCCTCGGCGACCTGCCGTCCGGCTTCCTCCTCGCGGGTCTGTTCCGCGTGGCGGGCGCGTTCCTCGATCGTGGCCACGTACGCGCGGCGGCTGCGCACCGCGTCGCCGACCGCGGTCGCCATGGCGACCCACGCCACGAAACCCAGGTTGCGGGGATTCGACCAGGGATCGGTGGTGGCGCTGATCGCCGAGACGAGCAGCACCGCGCTGACGAGCAGGCCCGCCGTCCACGCGGTGCGCCGGTCCAGGTACTTGGCGACGGTGTAGGCGGCGACCGCGACCACCGCGGTGTACGGCGTCCTCGCGTCGGTGAAGGTGATGGCCACGATGGTGCCCGCGGTGGCCACCGCGAGCACCGGCACGGGCCAGCGGCGCCGGACCGCCAGCGCGCCGCAGATCAGGACGCCGACCGTGATGCTCGGCCCGTTGGCCACGTAGTCGCGGCCGTGCTCCGGGGCGATCGACGCGGCGAGCGTGATGAGGAAGACGACGACCGCGAAGACGAGGTCGGCGGCGCACGGATGACGGCGAACAGCGTGGCGCAGGGATGTCCAGCCGGTCATGACCTCACAGTACGGCTCGGCGCGCCCCTGCCGAATCGTGAGTACACGGTAGATATCACGTACTGCGTCCGTAGTACGTGGGCCAGGGAACCGGTGTCGTGTACCGCGTTCGCCGCACGCCGGAATGCCTGCACCGCGACGACGCGCGGACGAGGGGCCGGGGAGCATTGTCAACCGCATGATCGAAGCAACCGAACTGAGCAAGCGCTACGGGGACAAGGTCGCCGTCGACTCGCTGACCTTCACCGTCCACCCAGGGATCGTCACCGGTTTCCTCGGCCCCAACGGGGCGGGCAAGTCGACCACCATGCGGATGATCGCGGGCCTCGACGCCCCGACGTCGGGCCGGGTACTGCTCGACGGGCGCCCGTACGCCGAGCACCCCGCACCCCTGCACTCCATGGGCGCGCTGCTGGAGGCGAAGGCGGTGCACACCGGTCGGTCGGCGTACAACCACCTGCTCGCGATGGCCGCCACCACCGGCATCTCGCGCCGCCGTGTGCACGAGGTGATCGAGCTCGTCGGGCTGACCGAGGTCGCCCGCAAACGGGCGGGCGGGTTCTCCCTTGGCATGGGGCAGCGGCTCGGGATCGCTTCGGCGCTGCTCGGCGACCCCCAGACGCTGATCCTCGACGAGCCGGTCAACGGGCTCGACCCCGAGGGCGTGCTCTGGATCCGGAACCTGCTCAGGGGGCTCGCCGCCGAGGGCCGCACGGTGTTCGTCTCCTCGCACCTGATGAGCGAGATGGCACTGACCGCGCAACACCTGATCGTGATCGGCCGCGGCAAGCTCATCGCCGACGTCTCGGTCGCCGACTTCACCGCCAGTGCCTCACTGAACAGCGTCCTCGTGCGTTCTCCGCAGGCCTCGCGGCTGCGTGACGTCCTCGTCGACGACGGGGTGAGCATCGCCAGCACCGAACGTGGCGTGCTGGAGGTGACCGGGCTGACGCCCGCGCAGATCGGCGACCGGGCGCTCGCCGCCGGGATCGCGGTGCATGAGCTGACCAGCAGGCAGGCCTCGCTGGAGGAGGCGTTCATGGAGCTGACCAAGGACGCCGTCGAGTACCACGCCTCGTCCGAGCTCGTGTCCGCCGCGAAGGGATCCTGATGACCACCACCGTGCTCGGCAAACTCGATCCTGTCCCCGTCCGCCCGCTGGCCCCCGAGCTCAAGGTCACCCAGGCACGGGTGATCAAGTCCGAGTGGATCAAGTTCCGCTCGCTGCGCTCCACCCTGATCACCCTCGGCGCGGCCGCGGTGCTCCTGGTCGGTCTCGGCGTCCTGCTCTCCGCCTTCCGGAGCGGCCAGCTGGCGGCCCCCGACGGCGGCGGCCGCCCGGCGGGCGGGCAGGACCCGACCGCGATCAGCCTCGGCGGCGCCATGCTGGCCCAGCTGATCATCGGCTCCCTGGGGGTGCTGATCACCGCGACCGAGTACTCCACCGGGATGATCCGCTCGTCGCTGGCGGCGGTCCCGCGCCGGCTTCCGGTGTTGTGGGGCAAGGTGATCGTGTTCGCCGTGGTCACCTTCGCGGTGATGGCCGTGGCCTCGTTCCTGGCGTTCTTCGGTGGCCAGGCGGTGCTGTCCAGCGGGGGCGCGGCGACGGCGTCGCTGGGTGATCCCGGGGTGCTGCGGGCCGTTCTCGGCTCCGCGGTCGACCTGACCGGGGTCGGCCTGCTCGGCCTCGCGCTGGGCGCGTTGCTGCGGACCACCGCGGGCGCGATCTCGACCCTGTTCGGGGTGACCCTGTTGCTGCCGGGCCTGATCCAGCTGCTGCCCGACAGCGTCGGGACGGCCGTGGGCCCGTACCTGCCGTCGACGGCCGTGCAGGCCTTCATGACCGCACAGGCCGCGCCCGGCGCGAACCTGCTGTCGCCGTGGGCCGGGCTGGCGGTGTTCGCGGGCTACATCGTGGTGCTGCTCGGCGCGGCCGCGGTATTCCTCAAGCGCCGCGACGCCTGATGTCCCTCGCGGGACCGGCGCGCGCCGTTCAGCAGGAGCCGAACGGCGCGTGGCGGTCCCGGATCGGCGTCACCGGGGGCAGCGGGCTGGCGCCCTCCGGGGAGAGCCCGTCGAGCAGGACGCCCAGATACCGCCGCCAGCCGTCCTCGCCGGGCCGGAAGGACGTCACCGTCCCGAGGACCATCAGGATCAGCCGCGGGGTGTCGTCCGGGGTCAGGTCCGCGCGGAAGACCCCCGTTTCCTGACCACGCCGGATCAGCTCGCCGAGCGGCTCGAAGAACCGCCCGGCGAGGTCCAGTGTCATCGCTCCCGCGTCGCTCGCGGCGGCGAGGGTGCAGTGCTCCTGCGAGGCCACCGACAGCGCCGCCTCCAGCGCGATGATCACCGCCTGCCGCGGGTCCCGCTCGGCCAGGGCCCGCTCGATCGCGGGGGCCACGAACTCGCCGAACTGCCGTTCGAGAACCGCCTTGACCAGCTCTTCCTTGTTCGCGAACCGGCGGTACAGCGTGGCGACACTGACCCCGGCCGCCGCGGCGACCTCGTCGAGCTGGACGTCGAGGCCGTCGCGGCGGAAGGCCGCGTGGGCGGCTTCCACGATGCGCCGGGAGTTGCGGGCGGCGTCGGCGCGCAGTCGCGGCGCCGGTTTTTCGGGCATACCCCACTGTAACGAGTGATAGCCGGCTTTCAGTTGGGTCGGGAGCTCAGGCGTCCACGTGCCAGACACGGGTGTCGCTCAACGCCGCTCGCAACGTCTTGTCGCGGACCCGGTCGCTGTCGTCGGTGACCGTCACCGCGACGGTGTGCGCGCCCGGCGCCAGGTGCGGCGCCCGGACGTCGAGAGCGGTGCCACCGGAAGGAATCCGCCGATCGTCCACCGACCAGGTGATGGTCTTCGGCCCCGGGACCTTCGCGACGGCGACCCTGAGTGAGCCGTCGCCCGCTGTGGTGGCGGAGTCGATGGTGTCGGCCTCGCGGTAGAAACCGGCGATCATCGCCTCCGTGCTGGGCGGGTTGAACTCCTGCCCGAGCGTCCGCATGACGGAGTTCTGGCTAGGGCGGTACATGCCGCTGGTGCAGTAGCGAGCGCCCGCGTAGGCGCCGACCGTGCCGCCGTCGGGTGACGGCTGGCCGAGCCAGTCGTACCATTTGGCCCGCCGGGTCCGCATCTGGTCCGCGGTGTAGGTGGTGGCGTTGGGCTCCTCCGGCTGGGCGGGATCGCAGGTGCCGTAGTCGTACTCGTCGGCGAGGCCGCCGATGGAGTGCCCGAGCTCGTGGATGACGATCTGGCTGGCCTGGGCGTTGCCGCCGGAAGAGGTCGCCACCGAGCCGCCCGCCCCGCCGTACTTGGTGGTGTTGGCCAGCACGATGACCTGGTCGACGTCCGGGGCCGCGGCGGCGTACTGGTTGGCCTTGGTCTCGTTGACGCACAGCAGCCGTTCTATGCCGCCGCACCAGAAATACGAGTCCAGTGCCGTTTTCCGATTCACCCCGAGTGCCGGGTCGTTGTCCACACCGGACTCGGCGGAGGCGACGTCGACCTGCCAGATGTTGAACTGGCCCCGGTAACTCTTGTAGGGCTCGACCGCGAACAGCGCCGCCACGCTGGTGCGGACGTTCTGCGCGTAGGTGCCGAGCTGGTCCGAGGTGTAGCCGTCGCCGACGAAAACCAGGTCGAACCGGCTCGCGCTGGGGCCGTTGACCTCGATCGGCGTCACGTCGCCCGGCGCGAGCGCGCTCTGCGGCGCCCGTGCGATGTCCGACACCGGTCTGGTGACCGGCACCCGGTGGATGCTGCCGTCGGGGCTGAAGACCTCCATGGCCGTGGTGAAACCGGGCGTCGCGGTGGCCGGTGCCGCGGCGGGCAGCAGCGCGGCGGCGAGAGCGCCGAGCACCGCCGTCGCGAGACGTGCGTGTGGCATGCGTACTCCTTGCGGGGACGGGAAGGGGGAGTACAAGCACGATCCCGACTTTCAGCGGCTTCCGGGACACCTCAACCGGCCATAACCTCGGCGTGATGGACGTCGAGTTGCGGCATCTGCGCGTGGTGTGCGCCATCGCCGACGCCGGCAGCATCACCAGGGCGGCCACGACGACCGGCACCAGCCAGCCGGCGCTGACCGCGACCCTGCAGCGGATCGAGCGGGCGCTGGGCAGCCGCCTGTTCTCGCGCGGGCGCGAAGGGGTGACGCCCACCGCGTTCGGCGAATGCGTCCTCACCCGGGCCCGCACGGTGCTCGCCGCCTCGGACGCGCTGCACCGCCACGCGGCGAGCTGGCTGGCGGACGGATCGGCCCGTCCGGTCGCGCTGGGCGGCATCGGCGGATCGATGGTGATCGAGCTGGCCGGCCGGCTCAGCGGGGCCGACGAGGTTTCGGTGACGACCCACTTCTCGCCCCGGCGACTGCTGGACCTGCTGGCGGCCGGGCGGCTCGACGCCGCTGTCGTCGCGGACTACCCGGGGTACGACCTCGTCGCGCCGCGCGGGGTTTCATTGCGGTGGCTGGCCACCGTGCCGGTGTTCGTGGCGCTGCCCGCCGGCCATCCCGCGCTGGCCGGGCCGGGGATCGAGCTGGCCGACCTGGCGGACGAGCAGTGGGTGCTCGGCCCTTCCGACGGCGCGGGCTGGCCCGAGTGCTTCGAAACGGCGTGTGCCCGTGCAGGGTTCCGGCCTCGCGTGGCGCACCGCGTCGCGGAACTCCGCCCGCTGCAGCACCTCATCGTGGCGGGGCGGGCTATCTCCCCGTGCCAGGTCACGTTTCCCCCGTCACCGGGGATCGTGATCCGGCCGCTGGCGGGTGATCCGCTGTGGATGCGCCACCACATCGCGTGGCACGCCGACGGCGCTTTCGGCGCGCGTCCCGAGCCGCTGATCGCCGAGGCGGCGGCCGCGTACCGGCTCGACATCGAGCAGAGCCCGGCCTACCAGCAGTGGCTTGCGGTCCGCTGAACGCCGGTCAGGGCTGCGAACGCTGCCCGGCGTACTCCGCCCAGGCGCGGTCCCAGTCCGCGGCGCGGCGGCGGTCGAGCAGACGGCGTCCGAGCCGGTAGCCGAGCAGGAGCACCGCGGTGGGAACGAACCAGACCCAGCCTGCCAGGAACAGGCTCTCGAAGACGGCCCCGACCGGGGTGACGGGCGCCAGCGTTGACGCACCCTTGGCGTCGAGCCAGATCCGCACGGCCGTGCCAGCCGGGCTGCCCGGCGCGGCCAGGACGTCACCGCGATGGGATAGGCCCCGGGCATCGGTCCACCTCGCCGCGACGGTGAGCCCGTCGACCGGACCGGCGCCGTCACTGCTCACGACTGGCCTCGGCGCCTCGGCCAGGGTGATGGCCGTCGCGGGCTGGTGACCGTGGTGCGCGTCGGCCAGCTCGGTGCGGTAGCTGGTCGTGCCCGTGACCGCGGCGAACGGCACGGCGAGGAGCCCGCCGCCCACGAGCACCAGCAGGAGCACGGCTTCGATCCGATCCCAGACCTGGGCTATCGGGTTGCCAGCGGGACGCAGCCGGCGCCGGAACCGGTCGGCTTCGTCGAAGAGCCTGCGCACGACTGCCCCCTCCTCGGGAATCAATGTCACGTGAACCTCCAGTATCCGCCCGACTTCCCTGATTTGTCCGGAAAAAGGGACCAAGACCACCCATCCGGCCCCGGCCGGCCGGGTTCGACGGGCTGAACCGTCCACATCGGACATACGGTCGCCCGGCATGATCTTGGTGATCATTCCGACGCGCGCGCAGCGGCCCTTCTCTTCGTGCGCCCCGGCCCCTGACGTCGAGGGCGTAGCGCGCTCGATAAGCCGCTCACCAGCAAGGAGGCCGGTCCTGTCCCTGTCTGACCGCATCGCGAAGGCGATCGCCGATTCCGCGACGGGCGACGGTTTCGACCCGCACGCGGAGCTCGGCGAGGTGCTCGCGGGGATCGGCCTGAGCCCGGCGGACAGCGGCGGCGACATCACCTTCCGTGGCGCCGCCGGGATCGCGCTGACCGCGAAGTCGGTCGCCATGGCCAAGCTGTGGCGCGCGCGAGGGGGCGACGGCCAGGACATCGCGATGGACCTGCGGCTCGCACCGCACCGGCTGTGCCCCTTCTACGGCCGGAAATGGGAGCTGCTGAACGGCTATCCCGGCTCGTCGCCCGCCAATCCGAGCTCGGCTTTCGGGTTCGGCTTCTACCGCACGGCGGACGACCACTGGGTGATGCCGCTCAACCCGTACCCGAAGATCAAGGTCGCCGCGCGGAAGCTGCTGGGCGTGCCGGACGACGCCGAAGCCGTCGCCGTCTCGCGGTGGAAGGCGGCGGACCTCGAGGAAGCGGGCGAGGCCGCCGGGGTGGTCATGCCGATGCTGCGGACCACGGCGGAACTGCTGGCCGGGCCGCAGTTCCACGACGTGCTGGCCGGTCTCCCGCTGATCGAGGTCACCAAGGTCGCCGACAGCGACCCGGAGCCGCTGCCCGCCGGTGCCGACCAGCCGTTGAGCGGGGTGCGGGCCGCTGTGCATGGGGCACGTGATCGCGCTGCACGGCGCGGACGTGCTGAACCTGTGGCGGCCCAACGAGCTCGAGCACGACAGCACCTACCTGACCGCGAACGTCGGCACCGGTGCGTCCACTGTGGACCCTTACGAAACCGGAGGCGCGCAGCGGATCCAGGTGCTACTGGGCGGGGCAGACGTGTTCTACGCGAACCGGCGTCCCGGCTACCTCGCCAGGATCGGGCTCTCGCCAGAGCAAGCCGCGCGTGCACGTGTCGCGGACCAGGGCCGCGCTGTGGATCCTGAGCTTGGGCGTGTTCGACCTCGGGTACGGGAAGGAGATCGCGGGGACGGGGGAGTAGCACGCCTACCCCGCACCGGAGACGTTCACCGCCGAGACCCCGCTGGGCGCCTACCAGGGTGTCACCGACCAGGTCCGGATGTCGGCCACCCCCGGCCGCTACCGCGACGTCCTCGTCCCGCGCCGCTCTTCCCGGCCTGCCTGGCTCTGACTGCGCCCCTGTCTGAGAAGGCGTCCGGAACTGATGTCATGTCGTCCAGTTTGGTGCCTAGGGCCGGGTGCCTGACGGGGACTGTCACGCGGTCAGTTCTGGTGAAGGGGACTTTTGCAAGGTTGAGTCGAGAGAAAGTCCCCTGCAGTCGCCACCCCAGGTTTGCCGTGTGCCCTGATGGGAGCCTTCACGGCGTTTAACGCTGTCATGGTGGCCTTCAGGGGCACGCATGAAACGGTCATGGCGGTATGAAACGGGCGAATGGGTGGACTTTCCGTCCTTTGTGGAGGGTAAGCGGCTTCGAAGGACAGGTGCCCGAGGCTTCGAGCGGCGGCTGCTGCGACAGTTCTCAGACGCGTTCTCAGCGGGAGAGTTCAGGAGAGCCAGGGCGGGCCGATGCCGTCGAGCTCCTCGAAGATGAGCCAGGTGCGGGTGGAGCGGACGCCTTCGATGGCCTGCAGGCGCTCCAGCACGACGTCGCGCAGGGTGGCGTTGTCGGGGGTGCGGACGAGCAGCAGGATGTCGAAGTCGCCGCCGACCAGCGCGACGTGGTCGACGTAGGGGATCTTGCGGAGCCCGGCCGCCATCGCGCGCCAGGACGTCTGCTCGACGGTGACCATGATGTACGCGCTCGTGCCGAGCCCGGCCAGCCGCGCGTCGACGCGCAGGCCGAAGCCGGTGATCACGTGCTCGGCGAGGAGCCGCTCGATCCGGGCGTAGGCGTTGGTCCGGGAGATGTGCAGTTTGTCGGCCAGCGACCGGATCGACATCCGGCCGTCCTCGGACAGTTCGCCGATGATCGCCCGGTCGACCTCGTCGAGGGGGGCGACCGTTCGTCCCGGCGACCCGGCCGGGAGCGAGGCGGTGCCGGACGTTTGGTCGGCTGAATCGTTCCCTGAAGTCAATGTGTCGCTCATTTCGCCGATTGCTTGTACATCGGGCCGGTCAGATCCACGATTCTCGCATCATATGTCTCGCGGAAGGTGGGCTCGGCCATGACGGTGGAAGCGCGTGACCTGCTCCCTTCGGACCGCCCGGTGCGGTTCGTGGCGAAGGACGGCACGGCCGTCGACCAGGCGTCCGGTCACCAGGCGCCCGGCCTCGACCGGCTGCGCGAGGCGTACCGGCTGATGGTGCTGGGCCGCCGGTTCGACACGCAAGCCACAGCGCTGACGAAACAGGGCAGGCTTGCCGTGTACCCGTCCAGCACCGGCCAGGAGGCCTGCCAGATCGCGTGCGTGCTCGCGCTGCGCGACGCCGACTGGCTGTTCCCGACCTACCGGGACTCGATGGCGCTCGTCGCGCGCGGCCTCGACCCCGGCGAGGTGCTGACCCTGCTGCGCGGCGACGCGCACTGCGGCTACGACCCGGCGGCCGCCCGGGTCGCGCCGCAGTGCACCCCGCTGGCGACCCAGACCCTGCACGCCACCGGCCTGGCCCACGCCATGAGCCGCCGCGGTGAGGACACCGTGACGATGGCGCTGATCGGCGACGGTGGCACCAGCGAGGGCGACTTCCACGAGGCGCTCAACTTCGCCGCCGTGTTCTCCGCGCCGGTGGTGTTCTTCGTCCAGAACAACCAGTACGCGATCTCGGTGCCGCTGGCCAAGCAGAGCGCGGCGCCCGCGCTGGCCTACAAGGGCGTCGGCTACGGTGTCCGCTCCGAGCAGGTGGACGGCAACGACGCGGTGGCCGTGCTCGCGGTGCTCGACGCCGCCGTCGAGCACGCGCGCAGTGGCCGTGGCCCGTTCCTGGTCGAGGCGCACACCTACCGGATGGACGCGCACACCAACGCCGACGACGCCACCCGGTACCGCGACAGCGCTGAGGTCGAGCGCTGGCGCGCGGCCGACCCGGTGGCCCGCCTGGAGACCTATCTCCGGGACAGGAACGCGTTGTCCGATAACGACATCGAGGGCTTCAAGGCCGAAGCGGAGACCTTCGCGGCCGGTGTGCGCGGCCAGCTGAACGAGGACGTCTCGCCCGATCCGCTGTCGCTGTTCGAGCACGTCTACGCCGAACCGACACGGCAGCTGGCCGAGCAGCGCTCGTTCCTCGCCGCCGAACTCGACACCCAGGAGGCGTGACATGCCGGAAACGACCATGGCGCAGGCATTGAACGCGGCCCTGCGCGACGCGGTGAAGGACGACGAGCGCGTGCTGGTCTTCGGCGAGGACGTCGGCGCGCTCGGCGGCGTCTTCCGCGTCACCGACGGGCTCACCGCCGACTTCGGCGAGGACCGCTGCTTCGACACCCCGCTCGCCGAGTCCGGCATCGTGGGCTTCGCCGTCGGCATGGCGATGGGCGGGTTCCGGCCGGTCGTCGAGATGCAGTTCGACGCCTTCGCCTACCCGGCGTTCGAGCAGATCACCTCGCACGTGGCGAAGCTGCGCAACCGCACGCGCGGCGCGTTGTCGCTGCCGATGGTGATCCGCGTTCCCTACGCCGGGGGCATCGGCGGCGTCGAGCACCACTGCGATTCCAGCGAGGCCTACTACACGCACACGCCCGGGCTCCGCGTCGTCACACCCGGCACCCCGCAGGACGCCTACGACCTGCTGCGCGACTCGATCGACTGTCCTGACCCGGTCGTCTTCCTCGAGCCGAAGTGCCGTTACTGGTCGAAGGGCCAGGTGAACTACACGCGGTCGGGCGCGGCGATGGACCGCGCGGTGATCCGGCGTCCCGGCAAGGACGTCTCGCTGATCGCCTACGGCCCGATGGTCGCGACCGCGCTGGAAACCGCCGAAGCGGCGACGGCCGAGGGCTGGGATGTCGAGGTGGTCGATCTGCGCAGCCTGAGCCCGTTCGACGACGACACCGTGACCGAGTCGGTGCGCCGCACCGGACGCGCCGTCGTGGTGCACGAGGCGTCCGGTTTCGGCGGCTACGGCGCCGAGGTCGTCGCCAGGGTGACCGAGCGCTGCTTCCACCACCTGCACGCCCCGGTGCTGCGGGTGACCGGGTTCGACACCCCGTACCCGCCGCCGAAGCTCGAGCGGCACCACCTGCCGAGCGTCGACCGCATCCTCGACACCATCGGCCGCCTGCAGTGGGACGACCAGCCCGTGCGGGAGGGACAGTATGCCTGAGTTCCTGCTGCCCGACCTCGGTGAAGGACTGACCGAGGCGGAGATCGTCGGCTGGCACGTGGCCGTCGGCGACACGATCACCGTCGACCAGGTCGTCGTCGAGGTGGAGACCGCGAAGGCAGCGGTGGAGGTCCCGGCGCCGTTCGCCGGTGTGGTCACGGTGCTGCACGGCAAAGCGGGGGAGACCCTGGCGGTCGGCGCGCCGCTGCTGACCGTCGGCGAGCCCGCGGTGGGCTTCAACGAACCCGGCGTCGCTGTCCCCGTCGCGGCGGAGGGGAGTGGCGAGGGGAGTGGCAAGGGGAGTGGCAATGTCCTGATCGGGTACGGCACGGCGCCGACCACCCGCCGCACCCGCCGGACGAAGCGCACACGGGAGCCGGTCACCCGGCCACCGGCCAGGGCCCCTGGCGTGATCTCGCCGCTGGTCCGCAAACTCGCCGTGGATCACGGCGTCGACCTCCGGAGCCTCGCGGGCACCGGCCCGCAAGGCCTCGTCCGGCGCTGCGACGTCGACGCGGCGATCACCGCCCTGACCGAGCCGAAACCGTTGCCGCGACAGGAAACCGAGGGTGACCGACGGATTCCGCTGCGCGGCGTGCGCAAGACCGTCGCGGACAAGCTCGCGACGTCACGCCGTGAGATTCCCGAAGCGACGGTGTGGGTGGACGTCGACGCGACGGCTTTGCTCGAGGCGCGGAAGGAGCTGAACGCGCGGCAGCCGGATCGGCCGGTCAGCCTGCTGGCGCTGGTGTCCCGCTTCGTCGTCGCGGGCCTGCGCCGGTTCCCGGAGCTGAACTCGCGCGTCGAGCCGGACGCGATCGTGGTGCTGCGGGACATCCATCTCGGTTTCGCGGCGCAGACCGACCGCGGCTTGATGGTGCCCGTGGTCAACGGCGCGGACTCGCTGTCCACCCGTGAGTTGTCCGCGGCGATCGCCGACCGGACCGCCGCCGCCCGCGACGGCAAACTGACCCCGGCCGGGCTCACCGGCGGCACGTTCACGGTCAACAACTACGGCGTGTTCGGCGTCGACGGGTCCGCCGCGATCATCAACCACCCCGAGGCGGCGATCCTCGGCATCGGGCGCATCATCGACCGGCCCTGGGTGGTCGGCGGTGAACTGGCCGTGCGCAAGGTGACCGAGCTGACGCTCGCCTTCGACCACCGCGTCTGCGACGGCGGCACCGCGGGCGGCTTCCTGCGCTTCGTGGCGGACTGCGTCGAATCCCCGATCAGCGCCCTCGGCGAACTCTGAGAAGGCATCCGGAAACTGACGTCATGTCGGCTTGCCGTGTGCCCTGATGGGAGCCTTCACGGCGTTTAACGCTGTCATGGTGGCCTAATGGGCACGCATGGAACGGTCGTGGCGGTGTAAAGCGGGCGAGTGGGCAGACTTTCGTCTTTTGTGGAGGGTAAGCGGCTTCGAAGGACAGGCGCGCGTGGAGTGAGATGTATAACGGTCTATACGGTGCGGCGGGGAGCGATTGGCGAAGGTCAGGGAATCGTCCCTTGACAGCGTGTGAGCTGGCCCACTAGCTTACGTACGCCAAAATGAAACGTTTCAGAACGCTGGAGGCGACGCTGTGGCGCCGGTGCTGGAAATGCGTGACATCGCCAAGGCGTTCGGTGCGGTAGCCGCGCTGACCGGGGCTCAGTTGAGTCTGGAAGCCGGTGAGGCGCACGCGCTGGTCGGGGAGAACGGCGCCGGCAAGTCCACCATGATCAAGATCCTGGCCGGGGCGTTGCGCGCGGACTCCGGGCACGTCCTGCTCGACGGCCGGGTGGTCGAGCTCGGCTCGCCCGCCGAGGCGCGCCAAGCCGGGATCGCGGTCATCTACCAGGAACCCACGCTGTTCCCCGATCTTTCGGTCACCGAGAACATCTTCATGGGCCGCCAGCCGTTGCGCGGTCTCGGCCGGATCGACCACGCTGCCATGCGCCGGTCGGTCGTCGACCTGTTCGCGAAACTGGGCGTCGCGATCGACCCCGACCGGCCCGCGCGCGGACTGTCCATCGCGGACCAGCAGCTGGTCGAGATCGCCAAGGCGCTGTCGTTCGACGCCAAGGTCCTGGTGATGGACGAGCCCACCGCCGCCTTGTCGGGCGTCGAGGTGGAGCGGCTGTTCTCGGTCGCGCGCTCACTACGGGACGCGGGCGCCGCGGTGCTGTTCATCTCGCACCGCTTCGACGAGGTCTTCTCGCTGTGCGAACGGATCACGGTGATGCGGGACGGACGGCACGTCTCCACCGACCTCGCCGCGGACCTCACCGTCGAGAAGGTCGTCCGCCGGATGATCGGCCGTGACGTCACCAGCCTGTTCCCCAAGGAGGATGCCGAGCGCCGCGAAAAGCTGCTGAGCGTTCGCGGGCTGACCAGCACCGGGGTGTTCTCGGACATCACGTTCGACGTCCGCGGCGGCGAGATCGTGGCGCTCGCCGGGCTCGTCGGCGCCGGGCGCAGCGAGGTCGTGCGCGCGGTGTTCGGCGTCGACCGCTACGACGAGGGCGAGGTGACGGTCGCCGGGAAACGGTTGCGGGGTGGTGATCCGGCGGCGGCGATCGCGGCCGGGCTGGCGCTGGTGCCCGAGGACCGGCGGCACCAGGGCCTGGTGATGGACCTGTCCGTCGAGGCCAACGCGGCGCTCACCCGCCGCCGCGCGTTGTCAAGGGGTGGCTTGCTGACTCGGCGCGCCGAGCACGCGCTGGCCCGCGAATGGGCTGGTGTCCTGCGGCTCAAGGCGGGCGCGCTGTCCGACGCGGTGTCCACGCTGTCCGGCGGGAACCAGCAGAAGGTGGTGCTGGCCAAATGGCTGGCGACCGCGCCGAAGGTGCTGATCGTCGACGAGCCGACCCGCGGCATCGACGTCGGGACCAAGGCGGAGGTGCATCGCCTGCTCTCGCGGCTGGCCGGAGAGGGGATCGCGATCCTGATGGTGTCCTCGGAACTGCCGGAGGTGCTCGGCATGGCCGACCGGGTGCTGGTGATGCACGAAGGCAGGCTCGCCGCCGAAATCCCGCGGGCCGAGGCCGACGAAGCCTCGGTGATGTTCGCCGCGACCGGCAGCCGTCAGGAGGTCGCGCCGTGACGACCAGGACTGAGATCCGGCCGGATCCCCGTGCCGTGGCGAGTTCGCGGCTGCTGCGCGTCCGTGAAGCCGGGCTGGTGCTGGCGCTGCTCGTGCTGATCGCGGTGACCGCCGTGGACAACCCGCGGTTCCTGGACGCGCAGAGCCTGCGGGACCTCCTGCTCGGTGCGGCGGTGCTGGTCATCCTCGCGGTCGGGCAGACGCTGGTGATCATCACCAAGAACGTCGACCTGTCCGTCGGCTCGGTCGTCGGGCTGGTGTCGTTCGGTGTCGGCAAGCTCTTCCTCGCCGCGCCGGGCCTTCCTGTGTTCGTCGCTGTGCTGGCGGGGGTGGCCGCGGGCGCTGTCTGCGGCTTCCTCAATGGCGCGCTCGTGGCCGCCGCCAAAGTGCCCGCGCTGGTCGTCACGCTCGGCACCCTCTACATGTTTCGCGGCTTCGACTACACGTGGGCCGGTGGCGGCCAGATCAACGCCACCGACCTTCCCGGGTCGTTCCTGCGACTGGGCACGGCGACGGTCCTGGGCGTGCCGGTCCTCGCGCTCGTGGCGCTCGTGGTGGTGGCCGCCGGTGCCTGGCTGCTGCGCTCCTACCGCAGCGGCCGTGAGCTGTACGCGATCGGCTCGAACAGTGAAGCGGCAAGGCTTTCCGGTGTCCAGGTGGGCCGCCGGGTGCTCACCGCGTTCATCCTCAACGGCGCGCTGGCCGGGCTCGCGGGTGTGCTCTACGCGGCCAGGTTCGGCACGATCGACGCCACCGCGGGCAGCGGGCTCGAGCTCACCGTGGTGGCTTCCGCGGTGATCGGCGGGGTCGCGATCTTCGGCGGCAGCGGCACGGTCTGGGGCGCCGCGCTCGGCGCGTTGCTGCTCACCGTGATCGGCAGCGCGCTCGCGGTCCTGCGCATCGACCCGTTCTGGCAGCAGGCCGTCGTCGGCGTGCTGATCCTCACCGCCATCGGACTGGACCGCCTGCTCGCGGTCCGGGTGGTGGCCCGGCTCCGAGGAGGAGCGACCCGTGGAGCGTGACGTGGTGACCCTCGACGATCCGCCGGTGGCGGCCGAACCGTCCGAAGTGGACTCGGGACGACGTCGGTTCGCGCCGTCGTGGGCGTCGGCCGTGGTGACGGCCCTGATCCTGGCGGCGGCGGTCTTCTCCTTCACCGTCGACGGGTTCGCCGGGGGCCGGAACCTGAGCTTCCTGCTGCTCGACGTCGTCGCGATCGGCGTGATCGCCCTGCCGCTGACCCTGGTGGTGGTCACGGGCGAGATCGACCTGTCGGTGGCCAGCACGCTCGGCCTGTCCAGCGCGCTGATGGGGAAGCTGTGGCTCAGCGGGTTCACCATCGAGCTCTCGGTGGTGCTGTGCCTGGTGGCGGGTGTGGTGCTGGGCCTGGTCAACGGCTTCTTCGTCACCGTGCTGGGGCTGCCGTCGCTGGCCGTCACCATCGGCACGCTGGCGTTGTATCGCGGGCTTGCGACCGTCCTGCTCGGTGACCAGGCTGTCGCGGACTTCCCGGCGGAGTGGACGCGCGCCGCGACGGCGGACCTCCCGGGCACGCCGATTCCGCTGGTACTGCTGCCTTTGCTGGTGCTCGTCGTCCTGTTCGCGGTGCTGCTGCACTACACCGCGTTCGGCCGGACGCTGTTCGCGATGGGCGCCAACGCCGAGGCCGCGCGGTTCAGCGGGGTGTCGGTGCGGCGGACGAAACTGCTGCTCTTCGTCGCCACCGGCGTGATCTCCGCGCTCGCCGGGATCTACTGGACCCTGCGTTACGCGAGCGCCCGCGGTGACAACGGCACGGGGCTCGAGCTGTCCGTCGTGGCCGCCGTGCTGCTCGGCGGCGTCTCGATCTTCGGCGGCCGCGGCTCGATGGGCGGGGTCGTGGCCGCGGTGCTGCTGCTCGGGACGTTGAGCAACGGCCTGCGGCTCGCCGACGTCTCCGCCGACACGCTGACCATCGTCACCGGCGGTCTGCTCATCGTCTCCGTGGTCGTCCCGAACCTGCTCCAGCGGGCGCGCGCCGCCCGGCAACGCCGTGACCGCGCGCACGCCCTCAAGCCCTGACCCCAGCCCCGCCCCTCCAGAGAGGACCAGCCCATGCACCGCATCTCCCGCGGTTTCCTGGCGACGACGGGAGTCGCCGCCCTGCTCGTCGTGTCCGCCTGCTCCGGCACCACCCGTGACAGCGCCAACTCGGCGGGCGCGGCACCGTCGAACACCGCGGCCGCCGACCCGAACGCGGCCATCAAATCCGGGCTGAAGATCGCCTACCTGCCCAAACAGCTCAACAACCCGTACTCCGACATCGAGGTCGGCGGCGGGAAGAAGGCCGTCGAGGCGGTCAAGGGCGAGTACAAGCTGGTCGGCCCGAGCGAGGCCAGCGCCAGCTCGCAGGTCAGCTACATCAACACCCTCGTCCAGCAGCAGCAGAACGCCATCGTGATCGCGGCCAACGACCCGAACGCGGTGTGCCCGGCGCTGAACCAGGCACGCCAGGGCGGGATCAAGGTCGTCTCGTTCGACTCCGACACCAGCCCCGGCTGCCGCGACCTGTTCATCAACCAGGCGACCACCGCCGGGGTCGGCGAGACGCTGGCCAAGATGACCGCCGAGGCCGCCGGTGGCAGCGGCGAGATCGCGATCCTGTCGGCGACGCCGAACGCGACCAACCAGAACGCCTGGATCGAGGTGTTCAAGACCGAGCTCGCGAAGCCCCAGTACGTCGGGCTCAAGCTGGTGACCACGGTCTACGGCAACGACGACGACCAGAAGTCGTTCCAGGAGACCCAGGGCCTGCTGCAGTCCTACCCGAACCTCAAGGCGATCGTCTCGCCGACGACGGTGGGCATCGCGGCCGCGTCGCGGTACGTCAGCACGTCGAACTACAAGGGCAAGGTCGCGATCACCGGGCTCGGCACGCCGAACCAGATGCGGCAGTTCGTCAAGGACGGCACCGTCAAGCAGTTCGCGCTGTGGGACCCGGCGAAGCTCGGTGAGCTGTCCGGCTACGCGGCCGCCGCGCTGGCCTCGGGGCAGATCACCGGCAAGGAGGGCGAGAAGTTCACCGCCGGTCCGCTCGGCCCGTACACAGTCGGCGCGAAAGCGGAGGTCGTGCTCGGCCCGCCGACGGTGTTCACCGCGGGCAACATCGACCAGTACAACTTCTGAGCCTGCCGGAGGCCCGTATGACCACCCTTTCGCCTGACGCCAGGGACCGCGTGCTGACCGGCCTGCGCACCCAGCGAATCGAACTGCCGTCCTGGGCGTTCGGCAATTCGGGGACGCGCTTCAAGGTGTTCGCCCAGCAGGGGGTGCCGCGTGACCCGTGGGAGAAGATCGCCGACGCCGCCTGCGTGCACCGGTTCACCGGGGTGGCGCCGAAGGTCTCACTGCACATCCCGTGGGACCGGGTCGAGGACTACGCCGCGCTCGCGAAGCACGCCGTCGCCCTCGGCGTGCTGCCCGGCGCGATCAACGCCAACGTGTTCCAGGACGACGACTACCGGCTCGGCAGCGTCACCAACCCGGACGCCGCGGTGCGGCGCAAGGCGGTGGCGCATCTGCTCGACTGCGTCGACGTCATGGACGCCACCGGCTCGCGGGACCTCAAGCTCTGGTTCTCCGACGGCACGAACTACCCCGGCCAGGACGACATCCGCGCGCGGCAGGACAGGCTGGCCGAAGCACTGTCCACTGTGTACGAACGGCTCGGTGACGGGCAGCGGATCCTGCTGGAGTACAAGCTGTTCGAGCCCGCGTTCTACACGATGGACGTTCCGGACTGGGGCACCGCTTTCGCGCATTGCCTGCAGCTGGGGGAGAAGGCGCAGGTGGTGGTCGACACCGGGCACCACGCGCCGGGCACGAACATCGAGTTCATCGTCGCGTTCCTGCTGCGGGCGGGCAAGCTCGGCGGGTTCGACTTCAACTCGCGGTTCTATGCCGACGACGACCTGATGGCCGGCGCGGCCGACCCCTTCCAGCTGTTCCGGATCCTGCACGAGGTGCGGGCGGGCGGCGGTTTCGCCGAGTCGGCCGGGGTGGCGTTCATGCTGGACCAGTGCCACAACATCGAGGAAAAGATCCCCGCGCAGATCCGCTCGGTGATGAATGTGCAGGAGGCGACGGCCAAGGCGCTGCTGGTCGACCAGGTGGCGCTCGCCGTCGCGCAGGAAGCCGGTGACGTGCTGGGCGCGCACGCCGTGCTGATGGACGCCTACAACTCCGACATCCGGCCGCTGCTGGCCGAGCTGCGTACCGAGCAGGGGCTCGACCCCGACCCGGTCGCGGCGTACGCCCGCTCGGGCTATCGCGAGCGGATTGTCGCCGAGCGCGTCGGCGGCGAACAGGCGGGGTGGGGCGCCTGATCTCTCGCTCCTGAAATCGTTGTCCGGTTTGTAACGTTTCACTCCTTGGTCCCCGAACGGAGTTTCGATGCGTGCCGCCCGCAACCGGTCCCTGATCACGTGTGTGACGGCCTTGGCGGTGACCGCGGCGCTCGCCGCGCCCGCCCAGGCCGGGCCGCGCGGGGTGAACCTGTCCCAGAACTGGCGCCAGTACGTGGCCGCGCCCCCACATCGCGAGGTCGCGCCGGTGCGGTCGCTCACCAGTACCGGCGGCGTCACCGACCCGCAAGGCCTGCTCAACGGCCGCACCACGACGCTCACCCGGACGGCGCCCGCGCCGAAACCGGCCTGGCCGCCGGGCACCACCGTGGCGGCGTCCTCGTTCCACGACCCGAACACCGACAACGGCCAGGCTCGCACGTACGTGCCGGGCAACGCCATCGACCAGAACCCGGCGACGTTCTGGAACGACGCCCAGCCGGACACCTATCCGGCGGTGCTGACGATCACCTCGGCCCAGCCGGTGCCGCTGCCCGGCGTCACCGTGCTGTCCAATGCGGACGGTGTGCCGCCGGACTTCATCGTCGACACCTGGGACGGGAGCGCCTGGCAGCGGGCGGGTTCGGTCACCGGCAACACCGCCGTCCAGCGGGCCGTGCCGTTCGCCGCGCCGGTGACCACCGGCCAGGTCAGGATCTCGGTGTCGAGGAACCAGGCGACGGGCAAGGGGAACTACACCCGGATCAACGAGGTCTGGCCGGGACTGGTGCCGGTCGAGCAGCCACCGAGTGTCACGCTGGACTTCGGCCAGGTCGTGGTCGGCTACCCGAAGGTCGACTTCGCCGGGTCGAAGGGCAACCGTCCCGGGGTGCGGCTGGCGTTCTCGGAGTCGACGCAGTACTTGACGGACGTCTCCGACTACACCCGTTCGGGGGTCGGGACCGATCAGTACGCCGTGCCGTCCGGGGGAGCGAAGTGGACGGACACGCGGAGCTGCCAGTACGGGACGAAGGTGTGCGCCGACGGCCTGCACGGGTTCCGCTACCTGAAGATCACGCTCGACGCGCCGCCGGGCGACGCGCCGGAGGCGAACCCGTTCGGCGAGGTCACGCTGCGGAATGTCAGCCTCGACTTCACCGCGTTTCTTGGCACCCCGAAGACCTTCCGGGGCAGCTTCCTGTCCTCGGACGAGCGGCTCAACAAGTACTGGTACGACGCGTCGTACACCAACGAGCTGGTCACGGACAGGTTCCGCGCCGCCGACGTCGACCCGCGCAACGCCGCTTCGCCCACCCTGGAGGGCAAGCTCGTCCTGCACGACGGCGCCAAGCGCGACCGTGACCCGTACGTGGGCGACATCGCGGTGGCGGGCCGGACGGCGTACCTGACCCACGACGTGGCGACGAACGTCCTGGCGGCCTACTCGGCGCGGGCACCCGCGTCATCACCGACTGCCCCTGAAGGCCACCTTCACCGCGTTTTACGCCGTGAAGGTGGCCTTCAGGGGCTTTGGAGTGCGGTCACGGAAAGTAGTACCCGATTTCCGGATGCCGGATGCGGGTGGGGGAGGTCTGCTTTCCGCAGTGGGCACCAGGCCAGGGCAGGTGGCCGGACGAGGAAGAGGACGCGATGACGGCTACCGCCACGATCGAGCGGGGTGACGCGGACGCGGCACCGGTCCAGCTCAGCCGGAAGAAGATCAACGCCGTGTTCGGCGCGGTGCTGCTCGGCATGCTGCTGGCCGCGCTCGACCAGACCATCGTCGGCACCGCGCTGCCGACCATCGTCGGCGACCTGGGCGGTGCCGGGCATCTTTCGTGGGTGGTCACGTCCTACCTGCTCGCCGAGACGATCATGACCGTGGTCATCGGCAAGTTCGGCGACCTGTTCGGCCGGAAGCTGATGTTCCAGCTGTCGGTGATCATCTTCGGCGTCGGCTCCTTCTTCTGCGGGTTCGCCGACAGCATGCTGTGGCTGATCGCGTGGCGTGCGGTCCAGGGCCTCGGCGCAGGCGGCCTGATGGTGACCGCGTCCGCGCTGATCGCCGACGTCGTCCCGCTGCGCGAACGGGGCAAGTACCAGGGCATCCTCGGGTCGGTCTTCGGGGTGGTCACCGTCGCCGGGCCGATGCTCGGCGGCCTGTTCGTCGACCACCTGTCCTGGCGCTGGGCGTTCTACGTCAACATCCCGCTGGTCGTGGTCGTGCTCATCGTGGCGGCGGCCTCGATGCCGAACGCCCGCGCCGCGCTCAAACCAGTGGTCGACTATCTCGGCATCCTGCTGATCGGTCTCGCTTCCACCGGCCTGATCCTGGTCACCAGCTGGGGCGGCACGCAGTACGCGTGGGGCTCGCCGACGATCATCGGTATGGCGGCAGGCTCGGTCGTGCTGATCGGGTTGTTCGTACTGGTGGAGCTGCGGGCGAAGGAACCGATGCTGCCGATGCGACTGTTCCGCAACCCGGTCTTCACCGTCGGCGGGCTGATGAGCTTCGTCGTCGGCTTCGCGATGCTCGGCGCGTTGTCGTACCTGCCGACGTACATGCAGTACGTGCAGGGCACCACGGCGACGACGTCCGGGATCCGGCTGCTGCCCATGGTGCTCGCGCTGCTGGTCGCCTCGATCGTGTCGGGCAACCTGGTCAGCAAGACCGGCCGGTACAAGATCTTCCCGGTCCTCGGCGCGATCGGGATGACGCTCGGGCTGTACCTGCTGTCCAAACTGGACGCGAACACCGGGTTCTGGGAGGCCTCGCTGTACATGGCGGTGCTGGGGCTCGGCATCGGGCTGGGCATGCAGGTGCTCGTCATCGCCGTGCAGAACACCGCCGACTACGCCGATCTCGGCGTCGCGACCTCGGGCGTCACCTTCTTCCGGTCGATCGGCAGCGCGTTCGGCGCGGCCATCTTCGGGACCATCTACGCCAGCCAGCTCTCGTCGAACCTGGCCACCGCGCTGGCCGCGAATCCGCTGCCCCCCGGCGTCGATCCCAGGGTGACGCAGGTGCCCGCTCTGCTGCACCAGCTCCCGGAGTCGATCTCGCGGGGCGTCATCAACGCGTACAGCGAGTCGCTGCAGACGGTGTTCCTCGCGGCCGCGCCGGTCGGGCTGGTCGCGCTGCTGCTGGCGTTGTTCCTCAAGGAGGTCCCGCTGCGGGATACGTCGAAAGCGGGCGCGCCGGACATCGGCGACGGCTTCGGCATGCCCGAGGCGAGGGACCAGGACCGGGAGCTCGAGCGGGCCATCGCGACGCTGTTCTTCCGTGAGCGCAAGAAGGTCGCGCCGGCGATCGTCGGCCGGTCCGGCTCGGAGCTCGACCACGGCGGTGTCTGGTGCCTGGTGCAGGTGTACCTGCGCGAGCGCCGCGGTGAACCGGCGACGCTGACGGCCATCGGCGAGCACTTCGGCGTGCCCGCGCCGGTGCTCGAACCGGCGTTCGCCCGGCTGGAGCTGACCGGTCACCTCCGGTACTCGGCCGGGAAGTGGACGCTCACCGGCCTCGGCCGGACGGAGTTCGAGAAGGTCGTCGCGGCCTGGAAGAGCTGGCTGACCGAACGGCTGGAGGACTGGGGCGCCGGGCCAGAACTCGACGCCGCGATCGGCCGGGTGGCGGGCAGGCTGCTCGACCAGAGCGCGGGCGAACAGAACCGCGGCAGGCACGCGCTGGTGTGAGCGTCGTGCCGAAACGGCACGAAGGTTTGCCGCCGGAGTCCGGTAGCGGCCAGACTCAGGCCATGCACGGGCACTATCGCGAGGACGCCTCGCAACAGGAACTGTGGGATTCCCGTTACCGGGAGCGCACCGCGTCGTGGAGCGGGAAGGTCAACGCCTGCCTGGTCACCGAGACGGCGGGGTTGCCGCCGGGACGCGCGCTGGACCTGGGCTGCGGGGAGGGCGGCGACGCCGTGTGGCTGGCGCGGGCGGGCTGGCGGGTCACCGCGGTGGACGTCTCGCCGGTGGCGCTGGAACGTGCCGCGCGGCACGGACTCGACCAGGGGATCGCCGACGGCGTCGACTGGGTGCACGGCGATCTGTCGGGCTGGGAACCGCCGGAGTCCTACGAACTGGTGTCGGCACAGTTCCTGCCGTTGCTCAAAGATGAGTGGAGCGCGGTGATCCACCGGATCGCCGCGGCGGTCGTGCCCGGTGGGTCGCTGGTCGTCGTCGGGCACCATCCGAGCGACCCGGTCAGCCCGTCCGGCCATCTTCGTCCGGCCGAGATGCTGTTCGCCCCGGAGGAGGTCACGTCGTCGCTGCCGCCGGATCCCTGGCACTGGCTCGTCGAGACCTGTGCGGTGCGCGAGCGGATCGTCACCGGCCCGGCGGGGGAGGAACTGACGGTGACCGACAGTGTCTTCCGGGCCACGAGACTGCGTTCCCCGGACTGAGCGCTCACGAGCTCAAGCTGGGCGAAAGGACCTTCCGCGCGGCGTGCCGGGGCCGCGGGCGGCGTTCGCGGCGGACCGGGAGCCGGTCGTTCAGCTCGACGAGCACCTGTCCGGCGGCCATCAGCACGAGCAGGAACAGGCCGAGTGCCGCGCCGAGGGTTTCGATGATCGACATGGTGTCCTCCTGATGATCGGTGTTCGTTCCGTACTCCCAGTTTCGGCCGCCGACCGGCCCGCCGGATCAGCCGTGCGGCCGACGCCGATCAGCCATGCGGCCGGTTCCGCTGACCGCGTGCGTCCTCGGTAGGCCGACGACGTGAGGGGGTCGGCGTGAGTGGGGTCGACATTGCCCGGCCCGGCGCCCGCCTGACACGCTGGGCCGGTGCCTGACAGCTTGGCCGGGATCCGCCGGTTCCTCGACGAACACGATCCGCCGACCCCCTGCCTCGTCGTCGACACCGACCTGGTCGCGCGGGCCGCGACGGAGCTGACCGCCGCGTTCCCCGGCGCGCGGATCCGGTACGCGGTGAAGGCCAACCCCGCTCCGGCGGTACTGGATGCCCTGGTCGCAGCGGGAATCGGTTTCGACGTCGCGGGGCGGGCGGAGATCGCGCTCTGCCTCGGGCGCGGGGCCGATCCCGGGATGCTGGCCTACGGCAACACGATCAAGAAGGCCGCCGACATCGAGTTCGCCTATGCCCGTGGCGTCCGCGAGTTCACCTCCGACGCCGAGAGCGACGTCGACAACCTCGCCCGGTACGCGCCCGGCTCGGCCGTCTCCATCAGGGTCCTGCTCAACGCACCGGACTCGGCGACGCCGTTCGGCCGCAAGTTCGGCTGCGAACCGGCGCTCGCGCTCGAGCTGGTGCACCGCGCGGCGGCGCACGGACTCCGGCCGGGCGTGGCGTTCCACGTCGGCTCCCAGCAGCCCGACGCGACGGCCTGGGAGATCGGTGTCGAGACCGCGGCGAAGCTGTTCGCCGAAGCGGAGGCGGGCGGCGTCGTCCTGGACCGGCTCAACCTCGGCGGCGGCTTCGCCACTGAGTACCGCACAGCCGTGCCCTCGCTCGGCCACTACGCGGCCCGGATCACCGCCGCGCTGGACGCGCGGTTCCCCGGCGGCCATCCCGAGCTGACGCTCGAACCCGGCCGCGCGATCGTCGCGGACGCCGGGCTCATCCGGACCGAGGTCGTGCTCGTGTCCCGCAAGTCCGCGGTGGATCCGTGCCGGTGGGTGTATCTCGACGTGGGCCGCTACAACGGACTGGCGGAGACCGAGAACGAGGCGATCGCGTACCGCTTCGAACCGGTGGCGGGCCGTGGGGGACCCGGGGGGCCGGTGATCCTCGCCGGACCGACCTGCGATGGTGACGACGTGCTCTACCAACGGACCCGCTACGAGATGCCGCTGTCGCTGCGGGCAGGCGACCGATTCGACCTGCCGGGGACGGGCGCGTACACCGCGAGCTACGCCTCGGTCGCCTTCAACGGCATCGAGCCGCTCGCGACCTACTGCGTCGGGAGGTTCGGCGATGCGGGCTGAACCCCGGACCGCGGGGCTGATCGGCCGCTTCGCCGGGCGGCACGTCCTGGCGGAGCTCGCCGGGATCGCACCCGCGCTGCTCGACGATTCCGAGCGGCTGCGCGAGATCCTGGCGGCCGCCGTCACCGAGGCGGGCGCGACCGTCTGTGAGGTCGCGGCCCACCGGTTCGCGCCGCAGGGTGTCACGGTCGTGGCGCTGCTCGCCGAGTCCCACGCTTCCCTGCACACCTACCCCGAGCTGGGCGCGGTGTTCGTCGACGTGTTCACCTGCGGCGACCGCGCCGACCCGGAACACGCCGTCCACCTGCTCGCCGAAGCGCTCGGCGCGGGCTCGATCCAGCTGTCCACCGTCCTGCGAGGAGAACACTGATGCCCGGCCCCGTGCGGATCACCGAGCCCATGGGCCCCGGCCTGGCCAGGGTCTGGGTGGTCGACGAGGTCCTGTTCGAGACCCGCACCGAGTTCCAGCACGTCCTGATCGGCCGGACCGCCCAGGGCGTCTCGCTGTTCTGCGACGACGAGCGGCAGAGCACCGAGGCGAGCCAGCTGGTCTACCACGAGGCGCTGATGGTGCCCGCGATGCTGCTCGCCGAGCGGGTCCGGCGGGTGCTGGTGATCGGGTCGAGCGAGGGCGTCGTCTGCGAGCTCGCGCTGGCGGCGGGGGCCGAGCTCGTCGACCACGTGGACATCGACGAGAAGACCGTGCGGGCCTGCGCCGAGCACCTGCCCTACGGCTACACCGCCGCCGAGCTCGCGCGAGCGGAAACGGGCGAGGGCCCGGTGCGGATGCACTACCGCGACGGCTGGGAGTTCCTGGCCGGCGCCGCACGGGCCGGGGACACCTACGACGTGATCGTGATCGACCTGCCCGACGAGAACGACGACCCCGAGGCGCAGCACAACCGGTTGTACGGCAAGGATTTCCTGTCCCGCTGCGCCGGGCTGCTCGCCGAGGGCGGCGTGGTGACCTGTCAGGCGGGCTGCCCGACCCTGTGGCGCAACGAGACGCTCGCCGCGTCGTGGCGCCGGTTCCACGAGGTGTTCCCGACGGTGCTCTACTACGGTTCCGACGAGCACGAGTGGGCCTTCGTCACCGGCCGCGCGGACCGGGTCGACGAGCCCGGCGCGACCGTCGCCGCGCGGCTCGGCGCCACCGGGCTTCAGGCGTCCACAATGGACGCCGAGACCCTGCGCGGCGGCGCCGTGGCGCCCTACGCGGTGCGGGTCCTGGACTCGCCGGTGTAGGGCAGGCTCGCGGCGTTCTTCACCCGGCGCACCACCGGCGCGCTCTCGATCCCGGTGGCCGCGGGAGCACCGCGATGCGCCGCGGGAAGACGACGCTGGACAGCAGGCCTGGGTCGTTGTCCCAGCGGCACCAGGCTGAGCTGATCGGCGCCGTGCCCGGCCCGCACCTTTCACCCAGTGGGCCATCGACCACGTGGCCGACTTCAGCTGACGCCGCCGGGACGTGCGGATTCCGGAAGGTCGTTTTTTCCGTTATGCGTTTGCCCGCGCCGGGGGCTAAATTTCTTCACATGACCAACACACCGGACCCGGGGCAGCCCTACTACCCGCCGCCTCCGCCGCTCAACGAAGGCCAGTACGCACAGACCGGTCCCGTGCCGCCGACCGAGATCACGGTCTCCTTCTGGGGATACGTCGTCGCCGCCGTCATCGGGCTGGTGGGTGGCATCCTCGCGCTGGGCACCCAGAGCGATCTCGCCGACCAGATGCGCGCGACCAACAACCAGGGCGGCGCGCTCACCGACGCGCAGATCGACCAGCTGGCCACCATTCTCTCCGTGCTGGCGCTGGTCTTCGCGGTGATCTTCGCCGGGCTGTACCTGCTGTTCGCCTTCAAGCTCAAGGCCGGTCGCAACTGGGCGCGGATCGTGCTGACCGTCCTCGCCGCGCTCGCCCTGCTCTCGCTGCTGTTCGGAGCGGGCGGGACCTGGCTGGCCTACATCGGCGAGATCGCCGCCGTCGCCGGTGCGGTGTTCTCGTACCTGCCGAACGCCAGCGCCTACTTCGCCGCGGCGAAGGCGGCAAAAGCCGTCCGCTGAGTCTTGTCCGAATGCCCCTGAAGGCCACCTTCACGGCGTTTTACGCCGTGAAGGTGGCCTTCAGGGGCGCGCTCTGAGATTCTCCCGAGATCCGGCTGGTAGTCATTGGGTGACCGTCAGTGGGAAATGGGGATCAGGTGGACGACGCGACGCACGGGGTGTTCCCTCAGGTACTGCTCGACGCTTTCCGCCGTGATCCCGGCGTCGCGGCCTTCGAGCACGGTTCACGGGTGGTGACCAGAGCCGAGGTCCTGGAGCTGATCGGGCGTTTCGCCGCGGGCCTCCGGGCGGCCGGGCTCGGCCCGGGTGACGGGGTCGCGGTGGCCACCGCGGTGACCCCGGAGGGGTTCGCCGTCCAGATCGCCGCCCAGACGCTCGGCTGCCGGTTCGTCGGGGTCCGGCCAGGTCTCACCAGGGCCCAGCTGCCCTACGTCGTCGGCGAGGTCGACGCGCTGGTGGTCGACGACACCGCGGCGCCCGAGCTGATCGCCGCCGCCACCCGGGCGAAGGTGCTGCGCGTCGGACCGGAGCTGCTGCGGGACCACGAAAACCCGGTCGCCGCCGGTCACCCGGGCGACTTGGCGGCGGTGGTGTTCACCAGCGGCAGCACCGGTGCGCCCAAGGGGGCCGCGTTCGACTACGCGGCCGTGACCGCGCAATGGTCCTGGCCTTCGGCGCCCTGGGGTGGGCAGCTGAGAGAGCTTTCGCGCGCACACCGGCGTTTCCTGTTGTTCGGCACGCTCAGCAGCGCGGTGATGCTGGAACATCTGGGGCTGTGCCTGCTTTCCGGGGGCACCGCGGTGATCCCGGAGGCGTTGCCGGACTTTCCCGCGGTGCTCACGCGCCTGCGGATCACCGCCGCGCTGATGACGGTGCCGCGGCTGCATCAGGTGCTCGACCTGCTCCGCACCGAAGACCACGACCTGAGCGGCCTGCGGATGCTCCTGGTCGCCGGCTCACCGCTCGCGCCGCACCGCCTGGCGGAGGCGTTCGAGCGCGTCGGCCCCGCGATGCACCACGCCTACGGGCAGACCGAAACCGGCATGCTGACGGTGCTGACCGCGGGTGAGGTCGCGCGGTGGCCGGACGCCCTCGGCACGGTCGGGCGGCCCGGTGAGCAGATCGGCCTCGAACTGCGCGACGACACCGGGAACGTCGTGCCGGACGGCACCGGCGGGGAGATCTGGGTGCGCACACCGCATTCGGTGACGCGCTACTGGCGCGACGAGGCGGAGACCGCGGCCGTGCTGAGCGACGGCTGGGTCCGCACCAGGGACCTCGGGCGGGTGGACGAGCGTGGTTACGTCCACCTCACCGGCCGCACCCGCGACGTCATCATCGTCAACGCGATCATCCACTACGCCGGGGCGATCGAGCAGGTGCTGGCCTCGCATCCCGACGTCGACCAGGCCTACGTCGTCGGCGCGCCGGACGAGCGCACCGGGGAGGCGGCGCACGCGTTCGTCGTCGGCGCCGAGGGTCGCGAGCCGGATGCCGCGGCGCTGCGCACGCTGGTGGAGCGGGAGCTCGGCGCGGCGTCGGTCCCGGCGACGCTCACCGTCGTGACCACGGTGCCGACCCTGCCCAGCGGCAAGCCCGACAAGCGCGCTCTGCTGGCCGCCGAGCGCTGAACCGCGCCGGGCTGACGCGATCGCGGCGCCGTCCCTGGGGGAAGACGACGCCGCGATCAGGGAAAGGCGTCAGGCCAGGGTCAGGCCGTACGCCGAGAGCTCACGGGTGAGCGGGTAGAAGTAGCTGGTGCGGGTGTCGCCGCCGGACAGCGTGCCGAGGCCCTTGGAGCCGTCGTACGCCGGGCCGCCGGAGTCACCGTGGTCGGTGTGGGCCGTGGTGCCGAACTCGTGGTTGAGCACGCCGACGTCGAAGTTGACCGACTGGTCGACCGAGGTCACCTGGCCGGTGCCACCGCCGGTGGTCGAGCCCTGCTTCGACATGCGCTCGCCGACCCTGGGGGCCGCCGCGCTGGTGATCGCCTGGCCGGTGTTGATCCGGCCGGGGCCGGTGCCGTTCGGGCGGGTGAGCAGGCCGGAGTCGGCTCCCGGGCAGTCGCTCTGCACGACCCGTGCGCCGCTGACGTCGCCGCCGCGCCACGTGCCGCCGAGGTTGGTGCAGTGCCCGGCCGTGAGCAGGTACGGGGTACTGCCGCGCTTGACGTTGAAGCCGAGCGAGCAGCGGCCCTGGCTGTTCTGGATGGCGTCGCCGTCGGCGATGTAGAGCTCCAGCTTGCCGGTCTTGTACTCGACGCGGGCGCTGTCACCGTGCTGTTTGGCCGCGGCGACGACCTTGTCCGCGGTCGCCTTGGAGGCCGCCGAGTAGACGGTCACCACGACCTGGTTCGTGGAGGTGTCGATGCCCCAGGTGGTCTGCGGGACGTTGCGCACGCCGTCCATCGCGTCCTTGACGCCGGTCAGTGCGGCGAAGCTGTGCGTGACTCTCTTCGCGGTGAGACCGGCGGCTTCGACCTTCCGCGCGCCCGCGTCGTCGAGGACGTTGACGACGGCTTTGCCGTTGTCGAGATAGTAGCCGCCGGACGCGGCGCCGAGGGCGTCGGTGACCTGATCGGCCTGCGTCATGGCGGTATTCTGGGCGAGGGTGAACGAGGCCTCGGCCGACATCGCGACGGCGTTGGCCGAGGGGACGCAGAGCGCGCAGGCCAGTGCGGCGGTCGCGAACGCGGTGAAACCGGCGAGCTTCTTCCGGGAAGTCATCAAAATCCTCCGGTCATCTTGGGAGAGAAGACTTGCGTGAGGGGCACCTACCACGGGTGGGGCACCGCGTGACGATTCCGCTTCGGCGAGTGACGCACCACCGACGAAGGTTTGTTATTAACCAAACCATCGCTCGCAAAGCGGGATAAAAGGTACTTAAGTGCATAAAAGAGACTAGTCTGATCGGGCTAAATACGCGCGCTCGGCGCGGAGGGCGTCGAGGGCGGAACTGAACCGCGTGTCCGCTCTTCCCGGTGAAAACGCACTACGACCGCGCGATCGCCGCCGGGCACGGCCTGGACAACCGGACCAGCCTGTACGAGGTGATCAGGAAGGCGGGCTGAGAACGGCGGTGAGGCGGCGTGCGCCGAAAGTGCCTATCCTGTGAGCTGGCACAGGGTGATCGAGTCCGACTACGCGGGAGGCCCCCATGGCTGTGCACGGTCAGCTCGTCGCCAGCTCACCGAGGCACTGAGCCGGGGGCGGGACCGAATGTCACGGGTCCTCGTCGCGCACCGTCGCCGGTCGATCGTCACCGGTGTCGTCCAGGGCGTCGGTTTCCGACCGTTCGTTTACCGGATCGCCACCGAACTCGGCCTGACCGGGCTGGTGGGAAACGATTCCTCGTCGGTGTTCCTCGAAGTCCAGGGACCGCCGGAGGCGTTGGACGAGTTCGCGCGGCGGCTGGTGGCCGAGGCCCCGCCGCTGGCGCGGATCGCCGACGTGCGCACCGAGGAGATCCCGCCCGCGCCGGACGAGGGCTTCCGCATCGCCGAGAGCCGCGGCGGTGGGGGAGCGCGCACCCCGATCCCGCCGGACATCGCCGTGTGCGCCGACTGCGTCCGCGAGCTGTTCGAACCGGCGGACCGGCGGTACCGGCACCCGTTCATCACCTGCACGAACTGCGGTCCGCGGTTCACGATCATCCGCGGGCTGCCCTACGACCGCCCGGCGACGACGATGGCGGGCTTTCCGCTGTGCCCGCGGTGCGCGGCCGAGTACGGGGACCCGGCCGACCGCCGGTTCCACGCGCAGCCGGTGGCCTGCCCGGACTGCGGCCCGGTGCTGTGGTTCGAGGCGACGCCCGGTGGTGCGCGGGTGACCGGCACCGACGCGGCGCTGGCGGCCGCCCAACGCGCGCTGGCCGACGGGCGGGTCGTCGCGATCAAGGGCATCGGTGGCTACCACCTGGCCTGTGCGGCGGACAGCGAGGACGCCGCCGCGGCCCTGCGGGAGCGGAAACGCCGAGGTGACAAGCCGTTCGCCGTGATGGCCCGGGATCTGGAGGTGGCCAGGCGGCTGGCCGGGATCGACGCGGCCGAGGAGTCCGTGCTGATCTCGCCCGCGCGCCCCGTGGTGCTGCTGGCCCGGCTCGACGGTGCCCCGGTAGTCGACGGGGTGGCGCCCGGCAGTCCCTGGCTCGGTGTCATGCTGCCCTATTCGCCCCTGCACCACTTGCTGTTCGACGGCCCGGAAGCGCCGGAAGTCCTCGTGCTGACCAGCGCCAACCGCTCGGACGAGCCGATCTGCTTCACCGACGAGGACGCGGCCGCCCGGCTCCCGGCGCTGGCAGGCGCGGTGCTGAACCACGACCGGCCGATCCACGTGCCCTGCGACGATTCGGTGGTCCGGGTGGTGGACGGCCGCGAGCTGCCGATCCGCCGTTCGCGCGGGTACGCCCCGCTGCCCGTGGAGCTCGGCCGGAGCGTGCCCTCGGTGCTCGCGGTGGGTGGGGAGCTGAAGAACACTTTCTGCCTCACCGAAGACCGGCGCGCGTTCTGCTCGGCGCACATCGGCGACATGGGCACGCTGGAGACCTTGACCGCCTTCGAACGCTCGGTCGCGCAGCTGACCGGGATGCAGTCGACCGGCCCGGAACGGCTCGCGGCCGACCTCCACCCCGCCTACCAGACCCGCCGCTGGGCCGAGCGGAACGCGGGCGAGCTTCCGCTGGACCTCGTGCAGCACCACCACGCGCACGTCGTGTCCCTGCTCGCCGAGCACGGTCGCCTGGACGAGCCGATCGTCGGCGTCGCGTTCGACGGGACCGGCTACGGCACGGACGGCGCGATCTGGGGCGGGGAGATCCTGCTGCTCGACGCCGCCAGCGCCCCTTTCACCCGCGCGGGACACCTGGCGCCGGTGGCACTGGCCGGTGGCGACGTGGCCGTGCGCAACCCGTGGCGGATGGCGTTGTCCCACCTGAGTTCGGCGGGGATCGGGTGGACGGCCGACCTGCCCCCGGTGGCCGCCGCGACCCCGGCCGAGCTTCGCCTGCTGCGGTCGCAAATGGACACCGGCGCGGGCTGTGTGCCGTGCACCAGCATGGGGCGGCTCTTCGACGCCGTCGCGTCGCTGCTCGGCATCCGGCACCGGATCGGCTACGAGGGCCAGGCCGCGATCGAGCTCGAAGTCGCCGCCGCGAGTGCGTCCGGGTGGCCGCGGTTCCGGTTCGCCGTCGACGGCGGCGTGCTCGACCCCGCTCCGGTGCTCGCGGGGATCGTCGCGGGGATGCGCGCGGGCATGTCGCGCGCGGTACTGGCGGCGGCCTTCCACGAAGCCGTCGCCGAAGCCGTCGCCGAGGTCGCGACCGCGGTGAGCGGGATCCGGCTCGCCGGGCTGACCGGCGGGGTGTTCCAGAACGTGCTGCTGCTCCGGTTGTGCCGGGAGCGGTTGCGGGCAGAGGGCTTCGAGGTGCTGACCCATCGCGTGGTCCCGCCCAACGACGGTGGTCTCGCTCTCGGGCAGGCCGTCGTGTCAGCGCTCCGAGCCAGGAACGCGCCGAGCCAGGAATGAGGAGAGCTGACAGGTGCCGGGCCGGTTCCGGTAGCGCGTAACACAGCGGTAAGGGTCGCCGCGTCAGATCGGTGTGAAACTGGAGTGGTCCCGACCAGGAGGTCATCATGACGCAGAGCCACCCGCACCACGCCGCGGCCGCCAAGACGAAGGATCGCTGGCTGAACCCGGCGCTGGCGGCCGGGTTCGCCCTCGTCGTCGCCGGGGGCGCCAAGGGCGCCTTCGCCCTCAGCACAGGCATGATGACGAACATCGCCTTCATCGGCGCCTGGCTGATGTTGTGCCTCGGCCTCGCCTACGCGGCCGTGCGGCTGCGGCCCAAGGTGGGCGGCGCGCTGCTGGTCGGCTTCGGCATCGGCGCCGTGCTGGTCGTGATTTTCGGCGGGATGGCGATCATGTCCTGAAAGCGGACTGTGCTCGAAGCGGGTGTCTCTCCACTGTGACCGGTCACAGTGGAGAGACACCCTGCTGTGAGCCCGTTCGGCGTGACCTCGGCGTGTTTTGGCGCGAACCGGACGATCGGCGCAATCCGCCGGACGGGGTACCTGGTTGGTGATTGTCCGTCGTAGCGCCATTCGCCCCGCAGAGATGCGACTTTCGCCGATACCGGTGAGCGGGCCGGACGGTTATCGTCTTGCTGCCGGTGCTCCGGGTACCGGTCTGGGTGCAAGGGAGAGCATGTGCCGAAAGACAGACGTGCAGGGAATTCACCGGCTCGACGAGGTCTCTGCTGGACGGCGTCGGCCGTCGCACTGGCGGGGCTGCTGATCACGCTGCCCGGCGCGACCACCGCGGGCGCGGCGGAGAACGTGGTGCGGACCGACCAGTCCGTCCCGCGGTCCTGTTTCGCCGCGCTCCTGCCGAAGAACACGGCCGGGACGGACCGCCGCGAACTGACCTCCACTGTGGACGGCTTGGTGCAGGCCAGGCTCGCGCCGTCTTCGGACACGCGGCAGGAAGGCGACTGGGACATCGCCGTGTTCGACAAGGACACGGGCGCCGTGGTCGCCGCCTCGGCGGCGTTGCGGACCCACGAAATGGCGGAGAGCTTCGTCAAGAAGGGCCAGAAGCTGGTCCTGCAGGCGTGCCGGTACGCCGGGCCCGCGCGCACGGCCGTGCTCGGCGTCGACTTCCTCGCGCTGAGCCCGCAGGGGACGCCGACGGGCACCCCCGCCGCCGCGCAGAAGGCGCAGATGGTCCGGGTCCAGACCCCGGCCAAGCAGGACAAGGACCGCCTGCTGGGTCTCGGTCTCGACGTGACCGAGAAGGGTGACGCCACCAGCCTCGACGTCGTCGTGGCGAACGACACCGACCGCAAGACCCTGGCGGACAGCGGGTTCAAGTCCTCCGTCGTGACCGCCGACCTGTCGGCGAAGTCCGTCGAGAACGCCAAGACGGACAAGGCGTACGCGGCCACCACCGCGTCCTCGGTGCTGCCGTCCGGACGCACCAGCTACCGGCACCTCTATGACTACGAGTACGAGATCAAGGAGCTCGCCCGCAAGAACCCCGGGCTGGTCTCGGCGTTCACCCTGCCCTATCCCACCTGGGAGGGCCGGGATGTGGTCGGGATCGAGATCGCGACCGACGTCGCCAACGTCAAGGACGGCAAGCCGGTCGACTTCACCATGGGTGTGCACCACGCGCGCGAGTGGCCCGCCGGTGAGCACGCGATGGAATGGGCCTACGAGCTCACCAACGGCTACCGCAAGGACCCGGCCATCCGCGGCTTGGTCGGCAAGACCCGCAACATCGTCGTGCCGATCGTCAACCCGGACGGTTTCGAGATCTCCCGCGAGGCCGAGCCGAAGGGCGACTTCAGCCGGTTCGACTACGAGATGAAGCGCAAGAACTGCAACGTCGCCGACTCGCCCGCGGCGTTCGCCACCGGCGTCTGCAAGGCGAACCCCGGCGGCCGTGAGCGCGGCACCGACCCGAACCGCAACTACGCCGGCTTCTGGGGCGGCGGCGGCGCTTCGACGGTCTGGCGCAATGACACCTTCCGCGGCGCGGGCCCGTTCTCCGAGCCCGAGACGCAGAACGTGCGCTCGATCGTGTCCGCCCGTCAGGTGACGAACCTGATCACCCTGCACACCTTCTCCAACCTGGTGCTGCGCGTGCCCGGCGTCGCCGCCGTGCGGCCGCCGCTCGACGAGCCCGCCTACAAGGCACTCGGCGACAAGATGGCGTCCCGCAACGGGTACGTCAGCGAGCCTTCCTGGGCGCTCTACGACACGACCGGGAGCACCGAGGACTGGTCGTACTGGGCGACCGGCGGCTGGGGCTTCACCTTCGAGATCGGCAACGTCGAGTTCCACCCGCCGTTCCAGACCGGGGTGGTGGCCGAGTACGCCGGGCTGGCCCCCGCGGCGGGCGCGGGCAAGGGCGGCAACCGGCAGGGCTTCCTCGACATGCTGGCGAACGCGGCGGACCCGGCAGCCCATTCGACGCTGATCGGCTCTGCGCCGAAGGGCTACGAACTCAAGCTGCACAAGACGTTCCAGACCCCGACCTCGCCCGTCCTGCAGCCGGACGGCTCGACCAAACCGCCGATCTACGTGACCGACCAGCTCGATTCGAAGCTGACCACCACCGGTGGCCGTTTCGCCTGGTCGGTCAACCCGTCCACCCGGCCCTACGTCGCGGGCCGGTACGGCCGCGACCCGCAGGGGCCCGCGCAGCCGGGCGTGGCCGTCGCGAACCCGGCGGGCTTCCCCGCGGTGAACACCAACTACCCGGTGGACCAGACGTCGGAGAGCTTCACCTTCCACGTCGACGGGCTGCCGAAGGTGGACAACGGGAAGTTCAGTGTCGACGTGGCCTGGGCGAGCCCGGACACCGACTGGGACCTCTACGTCTACGACGCGGCGGGCAACCTCGTTACCTCGTCGGCCAACGGGGGCACCACCTCGGAGCACGCGACGCTGTTCGACCCGCCCGCCGGTGATTACAAGGCGGTCATGGTCAACTACGCCCAGGCCGACCCGGCGAAGCAGGACGACTGGACCGGAGGCGTCTCGTTCGCGTCGCCGATCCCGCCGACCTACGGCCCCAAGGAGGCGTACCAGCTGACCTGCACGTCCCCGCGCGGCCAGCTCGTGGGCGTCGCCGACGTGTACGCCGACCGCGGGCAGACCGTCGACGTCGGTGAGGTCTGCACCCGGTCCGCACGGGCGAACAAGGAGCGCAACGCGCGGTAGCCCGGCGGTCATCGGATAAGTCAGGGGGGAAGCGCCTCGGTCCGGCGCTTCCCCCTTTTTCTTCGGCCTCAACCAGGCGACCGGAATACGTTTCCTCGTAACGGTCCGCCGCCCGGCGGCGAAACAGGATTGACGAAGCCGGACTTCGTCGCGGATGATGAGCGCACACACCGACCGAAAGGCCAGTCATGATGAGCAGGCGGATGAGCGAGAGGCAGTGCCGACACAGCGCCGCGTTCGCCGCCGCGCGCTCGTTCATCGGCCTGGAAAGCGTTGTGCACGTGGAAAATCAGTGGCGGCACAGCTCGGGCTCCCCACCGTGACGAGGTAGACCGTCACAGCAGGGAGCCGCCCGCCGGGAAACCGGCCAGGGCGGCTTTCTCTGTTCTGGCTGCCCGCAGAACGATTCTTCACTTCACCCCGGTAGCTCAACGGAAAGAGCTCGGTGTTCCGAACGCCGGAGTCCAGGTTCGATTCCTGGTCGGGGTACTGCTGGAACATCCCCCGGCAAGCGGGACGCCGCGGCCGTGCGTGGGGGATGTTCCAGCCCAAGGCGCGTTCGTCCAGCAGGTACGGACACCGGATTCTCACTCCGGAGGCACGGGTTCGAGTCCCGTACGCGCTGCTCCTGCCGGGTTCTTGGCTGCTTACCCGGTCGAGGTGCCGAGGTCGTCGTCGCGTCCGGCCTCGAGCCGAGACCACTGGGCGGCCGGGCGCCCGTTCAGCTGGAACTGGCCACCTCGGGAACCCCAGTGCTGCGGCCAGCCTTCCGGCGAGTCCTCCCAGTACTCCTTCCTGCCGTGGACGGTCAGATCCAGCAGTCCGTACGACGGTGCCATCGGTTCGTTGCCGCGCCCGGTGGTCCAGTAGGTCTCGTAGATCTGGTCACCGTCTCGGAGATAGCTGACCAGGATGCCGAAGTGCCGGTTCGCGATCAGCCGGTCCACGGCGTTCTGCGGCACCGAGTACCAGGGAATCGTCCAGCCCATGAAGTCGCGATAGCGCGAGCTTTCCTCATATGGCCCTTCACAGAAGGTCGCGTAGCTGACGTCCCGCGAGTGCAGGTAGGACAATTCGGTGATGTGGGTCGTGGAGAAGGTGCAGCCTTCGCACTGCTCGGCCGCGGGCTTACCGGTGTGCCACATCTGGAAGTAGGCGATCAACTGGGACCGGCCGTCGAAGATGTCGATCAGCGGCACCGGGCCGTCGGCTCCGATCAGCGGAGTCCGCGGATCGACTTCGATCATCGGCAGCCGGCGGCGTTCGGCGGCCAGTGTGTCCCCGGCCCTGGTGTGGGCCTTTTCCTTGCTCCGGAGTTCGTCGATCTTCGCCTGCCAGGTCCGTCGATCGGTGATCGGCGGAAGGGCGCGTTCACCTGTTGGCTGTGCTGTCATGGAACGTGTCTAGCCCGGTGGGGGAGTGCGGCACAACCCCGTCGATCGGGCATGGTCGGAGACGATGCGGTTCGCGCGTTGTGCTGGTGACCGCCCCGGAAAACGGTTCGACGGCTTTGCGGACCCCCTGACACAGTGGCGCACTATGACGAACGTCGAGTTGGTGACCGCGGCGGACGTGCGGCTCATGCAGGGCCTGGCGCAGCGTGTCACCGCCACCCGCCCGGACCTGGTGAACAGTGACGCGTCGTTCGGCGAGCTGGCCTGGAACTGGGGTAGGATGCACGCCCGCGACGGCGCGAGCTGGCCGCGTCGGCTGTGGTTCTCCGGCGGGGATCTCGTGGCGTGGGGCTGGGCCCAGCTTCCGCACCAGGTGAGGCGGAGCGACGGGTCGGTGAACGACGTCACCGGCGCCTACCTGGCGTATCAGGTCCATCCCGGCCACGCTGAGCTGGTCGACGAGGTGATCGGCTGGTACGACGGTATGGCGGCGGGCCTCGAGCGTACGGTGCTGCCGGGTGCCGCCGACGAGTTCGCCTTGAAGCGATGGGCGGCGCGCGGCTACGAGACCGACCCGTCCTCGCTCGGCGACACCGGGTCCTGGACCCAGCTCAACGAGCGGGACCTCATTGACGTGGAACAACCGGTGCTGCCTGCCGGATTCCGGTTCCGCACCGCCGACGAGGCCGGGCCGGAGGCCGCGGTCCAGGCCCACCAGGACGCCTGGGCTCCCTCGACTTACACGGCCGAGAGCTACCAGGGCGTCCGGCAGACGGCGACGTATCGCGGCGACCTGCACCTGCTGGTGGAGGCGCCGGACGCGAAGATGGTTTCGTCGACGGTCATGTGGCTTGACGAAGCGAACAAGACCGCCGAGTTCGAGCCGGTCGGGACGCATCCGGGCTATCGGCGTCAGGGGTTGGGGAGGGCGATGCTGCTGCACGGGATGCGGCTGGCGCGGGCGGCCGGGGCCACTCAGATGACGGTCGCGTGCCTGGGTGCGCCGGGGCATCCCCGGGCGCGCGGGCTGTACTACAGCGTCGGGTTCCGGGAGCTGTCGCGGGACGCGCCGCTCATCAAAACCAAGACAGTGGGCCGAGTCGGGACACCTTCCGGATCTTGACCTCAGCCCTGCGCTGCGGCCAGCCGTTCCTGGGCCTCGGCGAGATCCTCGGCCGTCGGGGCGTCGTCCTGCGTGAGCGCCAGCCGCCAGTGCCCGGTGAACTCGATCGCCTTCTTGTCCAGGCCGCGATTGTGGATCAGGTAGCGCCGCAGGGCCCGTACCGAGCTCGACTCCCCGGCGATCCAGGCGAACGCCTGCCCGGCCGGGAACTCCGCCGCCCGCACGGCTTCCAGCAGGATGTCGCTGTGTCCCGCGGGCACCTCTCCCCGGTGCAGCCAGTGGACCTCGACGTCGCCGCGCGAGTCGAATCGCTGTTCGTCGGACGGCCCGGCCACCTCGAGGTAGGCCAGGGCCCGCCTGCCTTCCGGCAGGGACTCGAGCAGCGCTCCGATCGCGGGAAGCGCGGTCTCCTCCCCGGCCAGCAGCACCCAACCGGCCTCGGCGATCGACGCGACGAGCGGGGTCGGCCGCGCGAACATCGCCGAGGGGCCGAACATCGCGAGCGTGTCGCCCGGCTGAGCTCGCCGCGCCCAGCGTGTCGCCGGACCGCTGTGGCCGTCGCCGTCGTGGACGACGAAATCGATGTCGATCGTGTTCGCCCCGGCGCTCTGGCCGCGCAGCGTGTAGCTGCGAGTCCAGGGCTGTTCGGGCTCCGGGACGGCGTTGAACGCCTGGTACCACCGCAGGAAGCCGGCGTCCGGCGGTGGCAGCTTCGGCGCTGCCTGGCCGGGTTTGGGGAAGTAGAGCTTCACCTGCTGGCAGGGTTCGGTCCAGGTGAACCCGGCCAGGTCCGCCCCGCCGAACGTGACCCGCGTCAGGTGCGGGCCGAGTCGCCGGACGCCGGTCACCCGCAGGTACCGGATCGGCAGTTCCTCCATCGTGTGGCCCTTCCCCTGATAACCTTATGGCGTAAAGAGTTGATTCGGCCAAGTTACTTTATGCCGTAAGGAGTTGCAAGTGGTCGTCTACGCCGGGCAGGGTGACGCCGCTCGTTCGATGGCTCTGCTGTGGCGCGCGGCGGGATCCGGCGAGGTCAGGACGGGTCCGGGCCCGAAGCCGGGGCTCACCGTCGACCTGATCGTCGACGCCGCGATCGCGGTGGCCGACGAGGACGGGATGCCAGGGCTGTCAATGCGGGCGGTCGGCGAACGACTCGGCCGGACGGCCATGGCGCTCTACACCTACGTCCCCAGCAAGAGCGAGCTCATCGACCTCATGCACGACCACGCGCTGGCCGAGCTTCCCGGCGACTACGACCTGGCGCGCGGCTGGCGGGCGGCCGTACGGGCCTGGGCGCAGGACCAGTGGGAGTTCTACCTGCGGCATCCGTGGGTGCTGCAGGTGTCCCAGGCGCGCCCGGTGCTCGGGCCCCACGAGTACGACATGCTCGACAACCTCCTGCGGATCCTCTTCGAGACGGGTCTTGAGTCGAAGATCCTGCGGCGGCTGGTCGGCACTCTCGTCGGTTTCGTCCGCGGCGCTGTGCAGGTCGTCGCGGAGTCACGCCAGGCCCCGGATGAGACCGGTGTGACCGACGACGAGTGGTGGTACGCCCGATCGGCCCTGCTCAAGGAGGTCTCCCCGGACTTCGCCGAGCGGTTCCCGAACGTGGTGAAGCTTGACAGTGACCGCGCGTTCGAGGTCATGGACGAAACCGTGCCGTACCTGGAGCGGGAAGCCAGGGAGACGTTCGCGAGCGGCATGACCGTCATCCTGGACGGCATCGAGGCGACCATCGAACGCTCCATCCCCGGCTAGGCCGTGTCTGGTGAGGTCCGGACGGCCATCCCTGGAACGTCGTCGTCCGCAGATTGGAGCACTGTTCCACTGTGCCAGGATGGCGGCATGGCAACGCGGGCGCGCCGATCGCGGCGACGCGCAGAGGCGCTCTCGAAGGAGCGGATCGTCGAGGCCGCCGTCGAGCTGCTCGACGCGGCAGGCGAGGCCGGGCTGACGTTCCGGGCGCTGACCGAGCGCCTCGCCACCGGACCCGGGGCGATCTACTGGCACGTGGCGAACAAGGACGAGCTGCTCGCGGCCGCGACCGACGACGTCATCGCCGCCGCGCTGGCCGTCGAGCCCGCCAAGTCCCCGGGCTCACCGCAGGACGGGATCCGCGCCGTCGCGCTCGGCCTGTTCGACGCGATCGGCGAACACCCCTGGCTCGCCACCCAACTCGCCACACAGCTGTCCTGCAGCCCCTGGCAGTCGGTGACGCTGCGGATCCTCGAAGGCATCGGCCGACAGGTCGGCGCGCTCGACGTCCCCGAGGACAGCTGGTTCACCACAACCTCGGCGTTGATGCACTACATCCTTGGCGCCGCGGGCCAGAACACCGCGAACACCGGCGTCCTCGGACCCGACGCGAACCGCGCCGAATTCCTCGACGCCGCGGCGAAGGCCTGGAAAGAGCTCGACCCCGGCGACTACCCGTTCACCCGGGCCGTCGCCGACCAGATGCGCGAACACGACGACCGCGAGCAGTTCCTCGCCGGGATCGATCTCGTCCTCACCGGCATCATCACCCGCCACCTGCCCAGCGCATAGGCGCGGGTTCCTTCCGCAGGCAAGTGCGTAATCGCTAAGAACGCGGCTGAGAACTGACGTAGTAGCCGCCGCTGGAAGCCTCGGGTGCCTGTCCTTCGAAGCCGCTTACCCTCCACAAAGGACGAAAAGTCTACCCATTCGCCCGTTTCATACCGCCATGACCGTTTCGCGCGTGCCCTGAAGGCCACCATGACAGCGTTAAACGCCGTGAAGGCTCCCATCAGGGCACACGGCAAACCTGGGGTCGCGACTGAAGGGGACTTCCCTCGACTCAACCTTGCAAAAGTCCCCTTCACCAGAACAGACCGTGTGAAGGTCCCCGTCAGTCACGCGGCCCTCGGTGCCAAACCGGACGACATGACATCAGTTTCCGGACGCCCTCTCAGCTTGTTGTTTAACCTGTTTGGTTCGTTGCGTTTGTGGCTCTTGTGTCCGTTTTGGGGTTCTTTCCGACGTGGCATACGACAGCGCGGTGGGTGTTTCGTGAGCCTGGTGGGCGGCCTGGGCC
>NZ_JAYMZS010000073.1:0-46567 GCF_035828755.1 Amycolatopsis sp. H20-H5
GGTTACGAGCGGGACTTGTACTCGCGCAGCAGGCCTCGGCTGATGATCGTCTTCTGGATCTCGCTGGTGCCCTCGCCGATCAGCAGGAACGGGGCCTCGCGCATCAGGCGCTCGATCTCGTACTCCTTCGAGTAGCCGTAGCCGCCGTGGATCCGGAACGAGTCCTGGGTGACCTCGGCGCAGTATTCGCTGGCGATCAGCTTCGCCATCCCGGCCGCGACGTCGTTGCGCTCGCCGGAGTCCTTGAGCCGGGCGGCGTTGACCATCATCAGGTGGGCGGCCTCGACCTTGGTGGCCATCTCGGCGAGTTTGAACGCGATGGCCTGGTGCTCGGCGATCGCCTTGCCGAACGTCTTGCGCTGCTGGGCGTACTCCACGGCCAGCTCGAACGCGCGGATCGCGATGCCGCAGGCGCGGGCCGCGACGTTGACGCGGCCGACCTCGACGCCGTCCATCATGAACGAGAAGCCCTTGCCGGGCGCCTCGCCCAGTACCATGTCCGCGCCGATCCGGTAGCCGTCGAACACCGCCTCGGTGGTGTCGACGCCCTTGTAGCCCATTTTCTCGATCTTGCCGGGGATGGTCAGGCCGGGCGCGACCTCGCCGAAGCCGGTCGGCTTCTCGACCAGGAACGCGGTCAGGTTCTGATGCGCCTTTTCGGCGCCCTCGTCGGTCTTGACCAGGAGCGCGATCAGGTTGGAACTGCCGCCGTTGGTCAGCCACATCTTGGCGCCGTCGATGACGTAACCGTCGTCCGTCTTCTTCGCCCGGGTCTTGATCGCCGCGACGTCGGAGCCGAGGTCCGGCTCCGACATCGAGAAGGAACCGCGGACCTCGCCCGTCGCCATCCGGGGCAGAAAGTGCTTCTTCTGCGCTTCGGTGCCGTGCCGCGAGATCATGTGCGCGACGATGAAGTGGGTGTTGATCACCCCGGACACGCTCATCCAGCCGCGCGCGATCTCCTCGACCACCAGCGCGTAGGTCAGCAGCGACTCGCCGAGGCCGCCGTACTCCTCCGGGATGGTGAGCCCGAACAGGCCCATCTCCTTCATGCCCTCGACGATCTCGGTGGGGTACTCGTCGGCGTGCTCCAGCTCCTGGGCACGCGGGATGACCTCCTTGTCCACGAACGAGCGAACCGTGGACAGAATCTCGGACTGCACGTCCGTCAAGCCGGCGGTCTGGGCGAGGCGGGCCATCAGTGCTCCCTATCGGCGGCGGCACGCCGGCTCCCGGCGCTGGGTTACCGGTGAGTATGCCCCCGAACCCCGGACCCTGCTATGAGGACAGTCACCTACCGGGGCATTACGGTAGGAGACCGAACGCATCGAGGGGGACAAGTCGTGACCTATCCGGAGCCAGGCCAGCACGATCCATATGGGCAGCAGCCGATGCCGCCACAGCAACCGGTGTCGGGGCCGTATCCCCAGCCGAACCAGCTCCAGCCCTACCAGCAGCCGTACCAGCAGCCGTACCAACTCCAGCCGTACCAGCAGCCGCCACCGTACGGCGGCTATCCGTACGGCCCGCCCGTGCAACGCCCGGAGCAGGGCATGGCGGTCACCTCACTGGTCTGCTCGCTGGTCGGCATCATCTTCTGCTTCCCCGCGATCCTCGGCGTCATCTTCGGCCACATCGGTTACAGCAAGGCCAAACGCGGCGAAGCCGGCGGCCAGGGCATGGCGCTGGCCGGGATGATCATCGGGTACGTGATCACCGCGCTGTGGCTGATCCCGCTCGTGCTGTGGATCATCTTCGGCATCGCGCTCGTCGGCGCCTCGCGTTACTGATCGCGAGCCCGGCGGTGACCGTTAGGGTGAAGCATCGTCCGATCCGAGGGGCACCGCCGCGATGACCTACCCACCCATCCCGAACGAACCGCGGCCCGAGGCCGAACCGCCGGCCTACGAGCCGCAGTCCTACGACCCGCCGAAGGTCGCCGAACTGCCGGGTTCCTACGAGCAGCCGCCGATCGAGCCGGTGGCCGAGCAGCCGTCCCCTTACGGACAGGAGGCCTACGGCCCGGCCCCGGCCGCCCCGCAGCAGCAGCCGCAATACGGTCAGCCGCCCTACACGCAGCAGGCGTACGGACAGCCGTACGGACAGCCGCACAACCCCTACAGCCCGTACGCCCCGCAGCAGCGGAACTCGGAGAACGGGCTCGCCATCGGCGCGCTCGTCTGCTCGATCCTCGGCCTGTGCTCGTGCGTCACGGCGTTGCCCGGCCTGATCATGGGCCACATCGCGCTCGCCAAGGCGAACCGCGGTGAGGCAGGCGGGCGCGGGCTCGCGCTCGCGGCCGTCATCGTCGGCTATGTCGTGGTCGCGCTGACCGTCGGCTTCACCACGACCCTGATCATCCTGGGCGCCAACGGACAGCTGGACTAGGGCGCCAGCCCGGCGTCGTCCGAGGTGCGCGGCAGCGGCGCGAGGCCGTTCACCGGCTCGGCCTCCGGAGTAGCCGCGGGCGCTTGGGGTTGCCGGGGGTTGTGCCCGCTCGCGTTCTCCAGGAAGCGGAGCAGCTCGACCGGGAACGGCAGGACCAGCGTCGAGTTCTTCTCGGCGGCCACCTGGACGACCGTCTCCAGCAGCCGCAGCTGCAACGCCGACGGATGCGCCGACATCGTCTCCGCGGCCTGCGCGAGCTTGTGCGAGGCCTGCAGTTCGCCGTCCGCGGAGATGACCCTGGCCCGGCGTTCCCGCTCGGCCTCGGCCTGCCGCGACATCGACCGCTTCATCGCTTCGGGCAGCGCTACGTCCTTGATCTCGACCCGGTCGATGTGGATGCCCCAGTCCAGCGCCGGGCTGTCGATCATCAGCTCGAGGCCCTCGTTGAGCCGCTCGCGATTGGAGAGCAGGTCGTCGAGTTCGCTCTTGCCGATGATGGACCGCAGCGAGGTCTGCGCGACCTGCCCGACGGCGGACCGGTAGTCCTGCACGTTGACCGCCGCGAGCACCGGGTCGACCACCTTGAAGTAGACGACGGCGTCGACCCGCACGGTGACGTTGTCCCTGGTGATGCCGTCCTGGCCGGGAATCGGCAGGGTGATGATCTGCATGTTGACCTTCTGCAGCTTGTCCGCGAACGGGACGAGGTAGACCAGCCCCGCCTCGCGGATCTGCGGCCGCACCCGGCCGAACCGGAACACCAGCCCGCGCTCGTACTGTTTCACCACGCGCATGCTGGCCGTGAGCCACACTCCGCCCACGACGACGACAGCGCTGAGAATCTCCACCACCATGGCAGCTCCCCGGGGTTGGCCCCCTGAATCTTCGATGGTACGCCTGACCGGGGTGGCGGAAGGTGGAATCCTGGGCCGATGGACACGCTGAAGATCCCCGGGGCCTTCGCCCGGCAAGTGCCGGAGGCGTTCGGGCCGGAGGGCGCCGAGTGGCTCGCTTCGCTGCCGGATCTCGCCGCCGCGTACGCCCGGAGGTGGGAGCTGCGGTTTGAGGGTGAGCCGATGCACGGTTACGTCGCGGTCGTGCAGCCCGCGCGGCGCGCGGACGGGACCCCGGTGGTGCTGAAGCTCAGCTGGCAGGACGACGAGTCGCGGGACGAACCGCTGGCACTGTCCACATGGGCCGGTCGAGGAGCGGTGCTGCTGCTGGACAACGCGCCCGCCGACGGGGTTCTGCTGCTGGAGCGGCTGGACGCCTCGCGGATGCTCGACACCGAGCCGCTGGAGTACGCGATCGAGGTCGCCGGTGGGCTGGCGCGACGCCTGGCCGTCCCGGCGCCGCCGGAGCTGAGCCGCGACCTGCGCACCGAGGCCGCCAGGCTGGTCGAAGAGCTGCCCAGCACGTGGCGTTCGCTCGGGGAACCGTTCCCCCGCCACTTCGTGGACGCGGCGGTGTCGGTGTGCCGGGAGCTGGGCCCGTCGGCGGCGCGGCTGCTGGTGAACGAGGACCTGCACTACGAGAACGTACTGGCCGGCAGCCGGGAGCCGTGGCTGGTGATCGACCCGAAGCCGCTGGCCGGGGACCTGGAGTTCGGGGTGATCCCCTTGCTGTGGAACAGATTTGAGGAGTCCACTGTGGATGACCGGATGGCCGCGGTGGTGGCCGCGGCGGGTCTCGACGCGGGCAAGGCGCGCGCGTGGACGCTCGTCCGCGCCGTCGAGAACTGGCTCTGGCTGCTCGACGACTGGGACGACGACTCCCCCGTCGCCGCGGTCCCCGAAATCGCACGCTGGGCGGCCGCGGGCGCCTGAGCCTGGGCGGGCGAGGGCAGAGGGCACCGGATAGGTTGGGCCCATGGCGTCCGTCAACAGGGTTTTCGCAGCTCAGCTTGCGGGTTTGCCGGTGTTCGGTCCGGATGGCGAGTCGATCGGCAAGGTCCGCGATCTGGTCGCCGGGCTCCGCCTCGACCACCAGCCGCCGCGGATCCTCGGCATCGTCGTCGAGCTCGCCACCCGGCGGCGGGTCTTCGTGCCGATGCTGCGCGTCACCTCGATCGAACCCAACGCCGTCGGGCTGGCCACCGGCTCGGTCAACATGCGCCACTTCCACCAGCGGCCCAACGAGGTGCTGGTCGTCGGGCAGCTGTTCGACGCGCACGCGCGCCTCGTGAGCTCGGAAACCCGGATCACCGTGGTCGACGCCGCGATGGAGCCCACCAGGACCCGGGACTGGGTGCTGGCGAAACTGGCGATCCGCGAGCGGTCGGCCGGGCTCGGGCTGGGCAGGCGCCGCGCGGCGATGCAGGTGCTGCCGTGGGCCGAGGTCTCCGGCCTCGGCCTCACCGACCTGTCCGGCCAGCCGCAGGGCGCGGGCCAGCTGCTGATGCTGTTCGACACCATGCGCGCGGTCGACGTCGCGGCCACCCTGCGCGACCTGCCGCTCAAGCGCCGCCACGAGGTCGCCGACGCGATGGACGACGAACGCCTCGCCGACGTCATCGAGGAGCTGCCCGAGGACGACCAGAAGGAACTGCTGTCCTACCTGCCGGAAGAACGTGCGGCGGACGTCCTGGAGGCGATGAACCCGGACGACGCGGCCGACCTGCTCGCCGAACTGGCCCCGGCCGACCAGAGCCGCCTGCTGGAGCTGATGGAGCCCGAGGAGTCGGCGCCGGTCAAGCGACTGCTGGCGTACTCGTCCGACACCGCGGGCGGGCTGATGACCCCGGAGCCGGTGGTGCTCGCGCCGGACGCCACGGTGGCCGAGGCCCTCGCCCGCATCCGCAACGCCGAGCTGCCCGTGGCGCTGGCGACGATGGTGTTCGTCTGCCGCCCGCCGACCGAGACGCCGACCGGCCGGTTCGTCGGCGTCGTGCACTTCCAGCGGCTCCTGCGCGAGCCGCCCGCCGAGCTCGTGGCGAGCGCGGCCGACACCGGGCTGCCCGCGTTGCGCCCGATGGCGACGCTGTCGGAGGTGACGCGTTACTTCGCCGCGTACAACCTCGCGTGCGGCCCGGTCATCGACGCGGAGGGCCACCTGCTCGGCGCGGTCACCGTCGACGACGTCCTGGACCACCTGCTGCCCGAAGACTGGCGTGAAACCGGCCTGCACGACATCCCCGGCGAAGTCTCGGGTGTCGACCGGGAGGAGGCCGATCGTGCCTGAACCGACTTCACGGCGACGGCTGGACCAGCCGCGCCGTCCGCGCCGCTTCGTGATCAACGTCGACCCCGACTCGTTCGGCAAGTTCTCCGAGCGGCTCGCCCGCGGTCTCGGCACCGGCAGTTACCTGTTCTGGCAGACCGTGCTCGTCATCGTGTGGATCATCATCAACATCTTCGCGGTGGCACTGCGGTGGGATCCGTACCCGTTCATCCTGCTCAACCTGGCCTTTTCCACCCAGGCCGCCTACGCCGCGCCGCTGATCCTGCTCGCGCAGAACCGGCAGGACGACCGCGACCGCGTCTCGCTCGACGAGGACCGCAACCGCGCCGCGCAGACGAAGGCGGACACCGAATACCTGGCGCGGGAGATCGCTTCGCTGCGGATCGCGGTCGGCGAAGTGGCGACGAGGGACTACCTGCGCAGCGAACTCGACAAGCTGCGCGAGGACCTCAACACCAAGCCGAGGAAGGGCAAGCAGAGCCGGGGAGAACAGGCCGCGCCTACCGGTACGTAACATGGGGGGCGTGACGAGTACGCAGCAGCTCCCCAGCGTCGAAGATGTCCGCACCGCGCTGAAGGACGTGTACGACCCCGAAATCAAGAAACCGATCACCGACCTCGGCATGGTCAAGGACGTGGTCGTCGGTGAAGACGGCCTCGTGACCGTCGGCATCTACCTGACCGTGGCCGGTTGCCCGCTGAAGGCGACGCTGACCAAGGACACCACCGACGCCGTCTCGAAGCTCGCGGGCGTGCGTGAGGTGAAGGTCGAGCTCGACGTGATGAACGACGAGCAGCGCACCGAACTGCGCAAGTCGTTGCGCGGGGACTCCAAGGACCCGGTCATCCCGTTCGCCCAGCCGGGCTCGCTGACGCGGGTGTACTGCGTCGCGTCCGGCAAGGGCGGCGTCGGCAAGTCGAGCATCACGGTGAACCTCGCGGCCGCGATGGCCCAGCGCGGCCTGTCCGTCGGCGTGGTCGACGCCGACATCTACGGCCACTCGATCCCCCGCATGCTGGGCACGAACGAGAAGCCGACCAAGGTCGACACGATGATCATGCCGCCGCAGTCGCACGGCGTGAAGGTCATCTCGATCGGCATGTTCACCCCGGGCAACGCCCCGGTCGTGTGGCGCGGCCCGATGCTGCACCGCGCGCTGCAGCAGTTCCTGGCGGACGTGTTCTGGGGCGACCTGGACATCCTGCTGCTGGACCTCCCGCCGGGCACCGGCGACATCGCCATCTCGGTGGCCCAGCTCATCCCGAACGCGGAGATCCTGGTGGTCACCACCCCGCAGCAGGCGGCGGCCGAGGTCGCCGAGCGCGCGGGCGCGATCGCGCTGCAGACGCACCAGCGGATCGCCGGCGTGATCGAGAACATGTCCTGGCTGGAGCAGCCGGACGGCTCACGGCTGGAGATCTTCGGCTCCGGCGGCGGCCAGGCGGTGGCGGATTCGCTGACGAAGTCGGTCGGTTCGAAGGTGCCGCTGCTCGGCCAGGTCCCGCTCGACCCGCGCCTGCGCGAGCAGGGCGACTCCGGCACCCCGATCGTGCTGGCCGACCCCGACGCCCCGGCGTCGAAGGTCCTGCTCGACGCGGCCAACAAGCTTTCGGTCCGCGCTCGCGGGCTGGCCGGGATGATGCTGAACGTGACCCCCGCGGGCCGCTGACCCGGCTCTTCTGTGCCTGCCCCCTGGTGGCGTTTGGTCGCGGTGAACGCGCCGAACGCCCCCTGGGGAAGCAAGGGACCTTTACTGCCGTTTTGGCCCGCACGGCACCGCTGACCTGCGGAAACGTGCCCAGCGGGAGCAAGGGACCTTTGCTGTCGTTTCGGCCCCCTCGGTACCGCTGACCTGCGGAAACATGCCCAAGCGATAGCAAAGGACCCTTGCTGTCGCTCCCGTGTGCGGGGAGTCGCTCAGGTGGCGTCTGGGTCGATGGGGGGGCGCTCGCCGGGCTTGAGCGGCTCGGGCTGGGTCTGCGGTGCGGACGTCGCCGGGTAGCCGTTGGGCTTGGCCGCGCCGTTGGAACCGTTGGTGCCGTTGATGTTGCCGAGACCGAGCGGGTCGGCGTCGCCGTCGAACAGGTGCTGGGTCACCACGCGCTTCGGGTCGAAGTTGCGCAGGCCGCGCAGGTCTTCGAGCGGCTTGCGCAGCTGCTCGAACTCGGGGCCCATCTCCTCGCGGAGCTGTTCCTTCGCGCCGGTCGCGAACTCGCGGACCTTGCGCACGCTCTTCGCGGCCCAGGCCGCGGCCTCGGGCAACCGCTCGGGGCCGAGGATGAAGAGACCGGCCACGATGATCACCAGGATCTCGCCCCAGCCGACACTGTCGAACACCCTGGAACCTCCGACTCGGATCTTCTCCAGCTCAGCGTACTCGGGCGGACACCCGGTCCGTCAGTCCGAGCCCAGCGTCACGTCGACCACGAGCAGCGCGCCGTCGCGGACGAGCTGGACGGGCACCACCTCGCCGACGTCGTGACCGCGGACCGCGACCGTCAGCTCGGCCGAGTCGCGCACCGTGCGGCCCGCGATCTTGGTGATCACGTCGCCTTCCTTGATACCGGCCGACGCCGCCGGGCCCGTCGGGGCGACGTTCTTGACCTGCGCGCCCATCGTCGTCGAGCCCATCACCGTCGACGAGGCGTTGATGCCGATGTCCGGGTGGGACACCTTGCCGTCCTTGATCAGGGACTTGGCGATCTTGACCGCGAAATCGCTCGGGATGGCGAACCCGATGCCGATGCTGCCGCCGTCGGCGCCCGAGGAGCGGATCGACGAGTTGATCCCGACCAGCGCACCGGTCGAGTCGACCAGCGCGCCGCCCGAGTTGCCGTGGTTGATCGGGGCGTCGGTCTGGATGGCCTCGTAGGTGACCGGCGGGCCACCGTTGTCGCCGCCGGCGGTGACCGGCCGGTTGATCGCGCTGACGATCCCCGAGGTGACGGAGTTCTGCAGCGCCAGCGGCGAGCCCAGCGCGATGACGGTGTCGCCGACCTGCAGGTTCGCGGACTTGCCGACCTGCAACACGGTCGGGTTGGTGACGTTGACCTTGACCACGGCCAGGTCGGTCTTCTGGTCGGAGCCGACGATCTTGGCCTCGGTCCGGCTGCCGTCGACGAACACGGCGGTGATCTTGGTCTGCGGATCGGCGACCGCCGAACTCACCACATGCTCGTTGGTCAGCACGTAACCCTGCGGGTCGATCATCACGCCGGAGCCCTGCTCGCCCTGCTCCGCGCCGGGCTTGTAGACCTCGAGCGACACCACGGCGGGGGCGACCCGCTTGGCGATCTCGGCGATGGAACCGGCCGGACGCTCCTTGGCGGCTTCGGCCTCGGAGATGGTGGCCTCCCCCGTCAACGCCGTGCCGGTGTCCGCGGCCCACCAGCCGATGAACCCGCCGACGGCGCCGATGAGCAGCGCGACGACGCCGAGCAGCACCAGCGCCTTGGGCTTGACGCGACGTCCGAACAGGACCTCCGGCAGGCTCAGCTGCGCGCCGCGCGGCCGTGCTCCGGCCTTGGGCTCTTCCTCGGTCTGGACCGCGGGGCCCCCGAGCACGGCACCGGCCGCGGGATCACGCCACGGGTCCGAGGAGGACGTCCACAACGGGGACTCGGGATCGTCCTCGGCCGAACCGGACTCTCCGTGGGGACGCTCAAGCAGGACGCCTTCAGCGCCCGGTGGCCGCCGGAACGCCTCGGCCAGGGATTCCGGCGCGGGGGGCGCGAGGTTAATGCCCGGGCTGTGCCCGTTGGTCAAGCCCGGCGTGTAGAGCTTGTCGAACGCGCCGTCGACGCCCTGCGGCCTGCCGAACGTCGCGGCCTGGACATCGTCCACCGCGGGCCGGTTCAGCGGGCGCGGAGTCAGCCGATCGCCGCCCGCCGGGGCACCAGGCTGCTGATGGTTCTCGTTCGGCTGCTCGGTCATCATTCCCCGGGGCTGAGATCAGGTTGCTGGCGTGACGATACGCCAAGGCTCGACTACCGAGTTTGCCGAGACAGCGGTGAAGTGGGCGTTGTGTCGGACGAGTTCAGTGCATGCCCGCGACGGCCGGAACCGTGCTGCTGAGCGGAGACGGCGGGGTGCTCGCGGGAACGACCTGCGGTCCGACACCGATCGGCGCGGGCACGCCGAGCTGCGCGGGCAGCAAAGCGCCCTGCTGCGGGTTCCCGGCCGGGTCGGGCGCGGTGTCCGTACCGTCCGAACCCGTCGCCACCAGCGCAAGCGCGCTCAGCACGATGCCGGACACGACCACACCGGCGCCCTGCGCGGCACGCCGCCGCGCGAGCCCGAAGAAACGTCCGCCGCCGAGCAGATGCGGCGACTGCCCCAGCGGCACAGAGGTGCCGAGCGGGGCGGTGCCGCCGAGGACCCCGGAATCGCGCAGGCCGGCGACCCGGTCGGGCCGCTGGATCGCGACGAGCTGGCCGTCCGCGGTCATCGCCAGGTTGTCCGGGCTGCCGGGCAGGTCGGTGTTCTCGGGGATCGAGCGCAGGCAGGCCAGGAAACCGGCCGACATCGTCGGCGCTTCCGCGCGGCGCACTTCGGCACCGGCCTGGCGCTGCGAAGCGACCTCGGTGGCGCACAAGACGCAACGAGCGACGTGGGAGGCGGCCCTGTCCTGGGCGCCGAGCGAAAGCTCGCCGTCCACGAAGGCGACTACGGCGTCGGGCAGGAGGTGCGACTCGGGCAGGCCCCACCCGCGGGGTGCGGTCATACCGGCACCTTCGCAGACTGGTGGGCCTCCGCGCGGCGCCGCTCCAGCGAAGCGCGCAGCGCCTGACGGCCGCGGTGGATCCGGCTGCGCACAGTGCCCAGCTTGACCCCGAGGGTCGCGCCGATCTCCTCGTACGAGAGGCCCTCGACGTCACACAGCACGACGGCGGCGCGGAACTCGGGCGGCAGCTCGTCGAGCGCGGCCTGCAGGTCCGGGTCGAGGTGGGTGTCGGTCCAGACCTGCTCCGGGCTCGGGTCGTCGCCGACGATCCGGTCGGTGTCGTCGGGCAGGCCTTCCATCCGCACGCGTGAGCGGCGGCGGGCCATGTCGAGGAAGAGGTTCGTCGTGATGCGGTGCAGCCAGCCCTCGAACGTGCCCGGCTTGTAGGACGCCAGCGAGCGGAAGACCCGGATGAAGGTCTCCTGCGTGAGGTCCTCGGCGTCATGCGAGTTACCGGTCAACCGGTAGGCGAGCCGGTACACGCGATCGGCGTGTTCGCGCACGACCTCGTCCCAGGACGGTGGTGTCCAGGCTTGCTCGGCACTGTCGACCGTCACCGGCTCGACCTGCGTCTCCAGCGTCGTGTTCTGCATCGGCGGAGTAGGCACCTCCATCAGGGTCTCTCCTCAACTACTCCACACAACGCGGGCTGTCCGCACGGTGTTCCCGTCTTCCTTGAGATGAGTCTGGACGACTCACCTATGGTTCTAGTGAGACTGCACTGAGAAGAGCCTGAGAAGTCCGCGGGTGCCGTACCAGGGAGTCTTCGCGGATTTATCGACAAGCAACGCTAACCTCCGTGCGTGAGTTCAGGGACGCATGCGGCCTCGTCGGCCGACCTCGACGCCGAATTCGTCGAGGGTTACCTGCCCGACGACGAGGTGCTGGCCACCGCGCGCCGGCGCGCGGCCGATTTCGGCTGCAGCCCGCTCGGGTCGGCGGCAGGCAGCACGCTGCGTTTTCTCGCCGCGACGCTGCGGGCCAGAGCCGTGGTGGAGATCGGGACCGGGGCCGGGGTCAGCGGGCTGCACCTGCTGCGCGGCATGGCCGACGACGGGGTGCTGACCACGATCGACATCGAGCCCGAGTACCACCGCGCGGCCCGCAAGGCGTTCCTCGAAGCCGGGTACCTCCCCGGCCGGATGCGGCTGATCATGGGCCGCGCGCTGGACGTCCTGCCTCGGCTCACCCACGGGGGTTACGACCTGGTGTTCGTCGACTCCGCGCGCGCCGAGTACCCGAGTTGCTACGAAAAGGGCGTCGCGCTGCTGCGGCCGGGCGGGATCCTGGCGTTCCACAACGTCCTGGGCGGCGGGCGCACGGCCGACCCGTCACGCCGCGATCCGGAGACGCTCGCGCTGCGCGAGGTGGCCAGGGCGATCCGCGAGGACGAGCGCCTGGTGCCCGCGATGCTGCCGGTCGGCGGCGGCCTGCTGGTCGCCGCGCTGGCCTGACGGCGTTCAACTGCCCCTGAAGGCCACCTTCACCGCGTAAAACGCCGTGAAGGTGGCCTTCAGGGGCACTCGAGCTCAGCCCGAGCTCAACCGGGAGCAAAGGTCCCTTGCTCCCGCGCCGGGGTGGGAGCGCGTGAGCGGGTGACGGCCAGCACGACGACCATCGCCAGCAGCAGCCAGGCGGCGACGAGCGCGATCAGCCAGCTCCAGCCCGCGTGCCCGTAGAGGTAGCCGCCGATGCCGCCGCCGATGCTGCTCCCGAGGTAGTACGAAAGCGTGTAAATGCCGCCCACCTGGCCGCGGGCGGTCTCCGGGGCCTCGGCCGCGGCCCAGCCGTTGGCCACCGCGTGCGCGGCGAAGAACCCGCCGGTGAGCACGACGAAACCGACCACGAACAGCGGTAACGAGTCCGGGAGCGTCAGCGCGGCCCCACCGGTGGTCACCAGCAGCGCACCGGTCACCGTGCGGGTCCGGCCGAACCGGGCGACCAGCCGACCGGCGGTCGCCGAGGACACCGACCCCATCGCGTAGGCGAGGAAGACCAGCGACGCGATCGCGGGCGAGAGGTCCAGCGGATGGCCGGTCAGCCGGAAACCCGCGGCGTTGTAGAGCGCGACGAACGACCCCATCGCCAGCAGCGCGACGGCGTACTGGGCCAGCAGCACCGGGCGTCGCACGGCCTGCCCGAGACCGGCGAGGACCGAGCGCAGCTGACCGGGCCCCGGGGCGGCAGCAAAGGTCCCTTGCTCCGATTTGGGCAGGGTGAAGACGGTCACCACCGCGCAGACCAGGGAAATCGCGGCGACGGCCGCGAGCGCGCCGTGCAAGCCCAGCGGCCCCGCGGCGAGCCCGGCGGAGAGCCTGCCGAGCATGCCGCCGACGGTGTTGCCCGCGATCATCGCGCCGACCGCCGCCGCGATCCCGGCCTTGCCCAGCCGCTCCGCCAGGTCGGCGGCCGCCACCCCGGGGACCCCGGCGAGCGCGATGCCCTGCAGCGCGCGCAGCACCCGGAACGTGGGGCGATCGGCAGCACGGCGATCGCCAGTGCGCCCGTCGCGACGCTCACCGCGAGCGAGGCGCCACCAGGATCGAGGTGGTACTGGGTCGCGAGCTGCGGCAACACCGGCTGCGGCGCGTACAGCAAGGCGAACGACGAGATGCCCGCCGCGGCCACCGCGATGGTGATCCGGCGAGCTTCGGAAGTAGGCACGAATCGAAGCTAAGCCGCCCTAAACAATACGTCTAATACGTTCATCTGCCAGTATTGATACTGTGGTGGATGAAAAGACCTCTGCTCGCCTGACCGCCCTGCTGGCGCCCAACCTGGTGCTGCTGGCCACGCTGCGCAGAGTCGGCAACGTCACGCGCACGGCCGAGCTCCTGGGTGTGCCGCAGCCCACGATCAGCCGCCGCATCGCCGCGCTCGGCGAGGCCTTGGGCGCCCCGCTGACCGTCCCGGACGGCCGCGGCATCCGCCTGACGCGAGCCGCCGAGCTGCTCGCCGAGGCGGCCGAGCGGGCGGCGGTGTCCGTCGAGACCGGCGTCCGGCGGGCCCTGGAGGAGATCGAGCCCGCCACCGGCCACGTCGTGCTCGGCTTCCTGCACCTGCTGGGCCGCTCGCTGGTGCCGTCCCTGCTGCGCGACCATCGCGCCCAGCACCCGCACGTGCGGTTCACCCTGGTGCAGGGCTCACGCCAAGACATGGTGGACCGCCTGCTGAGCGGCGAACTCGACCTCGCCCTGCTCGCGCCCGTCCCGGACGAGCCGCTGCTGGACTCGGCGGTGCTGACCCAGCAGGAGATCTTCCTGTCGGTCCCGTCCACACACCGCCTCGCGAACCGCCGCAGCGCCCGGATAGCCGAGCTGACCGACGAGGAGTTCGTCCTGCTCGAACCCGGCTACGGCCTGCGCCGCATCACCGACGAGCTGTGCGCGGCCGCGGGTTTCACGCCCAAGGTCGCCTTCGAGGGCCAGGAGTCCGACACCGTCCGCGGCCTGGTCGCCGCCGGTCTGGGCGTCGCCCTGCTCCCCCGCTTCGAGCCGGGCAGCCCGGCCGGGGTGGTGGAGGTGCCCCTGATCCCGCCGATCGGGCGCACGATCGGCCTCGCCTGGCGCGCGGGCGAGCACCTGCCGCCAGCCGTCGACCGCTTCCGCGGCAACGTCCTCGCCACAACGTCCTGACCTGCGGAGACACTCAAAAACGGGAGCAAAGGTCCTTTGCTCCCGCGCTCAAGCGACAGCAACGGTCCTTTGCTGTCTTCCCGCAGGTCAGAGCAACATTCGGGGTCAGGACCCGGCCACGAAGCTTTCGGCCAGGGCCACGAGGGTCCGCGCGGCGAACCCGGTGGCGCCGGGGACGACGTCCGCGTAGGTCTTGTCGGCGCGGGCCGGGCCCGCGATGTCCAGGTGCGCCCATTTGGCTTCCGCGACGAACTCGCGCAGGAACAACGCCGCCGCGATCCCCCCTGGGCCGCCGGGCGTCTGGCGGACGTCGCCGAGTTCGCCGTGGACGTCGGCGGCCATGTCCTCGAGCAGCGGCATCCGCCACCACGCCTCGCCGACCCGCTCGCCCGCCTTGCGGACCCGCTCGGCCAGCGCGTCGTCGGTCGCGAAGAAGCCGCCCGTGCGCACGCCCAGTGAGATCTTCATCGCACCCGTCAGGGTCGCCACGTCGACCACGGCGTCCGGTTTGAAGCGTTTGAGGCCGTAGACCAGCGCGTCGGCGAGGACCATGCGGCCCTCGGCGTCGGTGTTGCTGACCTCGCTGGTCTTGCCGCCGTAGTGCCGGACGATGTCGCCGGGCCGGTAGGCCGAGCCGGACACGTGGTTCTCCGCGGCCGGGACCAGGCCGGTGACGCGCACGGGCAGCTTCAGCGCGGCGATCGCACGGACGGCCGCGATCACGGCACCGCCGCCCGCCATGTCGGTGCGCATCAGGTGCATGCCGTCGGCGGGCTTGATGGACAGGCCGCCGGTGTCGAAGGTGATGCCCTTGCCGACGAACAGCAGGTGCGCGGACGCGCCGCGCGGGCTGTACTCGAGCTCGATCAGCCGGGGCGGGCTCGCCGAGCCGCCACCGACCGCCAGCACTCCGCCGAAGCCCTGCTCGGCGAGCCAGTTCTCGTCCCGGATCGTCACGCTCAGCCCGGCGACGGCACCGGCGACCTTGGCCGCGGTGTTCGCGAGCCAGGCCGGGTCCTTCACGTTGGAGGGGGTGTTCGCGAGGTCGCGCGCGAAGGCGGCGGCCGCGGCAAGCTCACCCACGCGGGTGACCACGTCGGTGTAAGCGGGGACGGCCCGCTCGTGTGGAGTCACCAACCTGACCGAGCGCAGTTCGGGCTTGGCGTCTTCGGCGGTGACGGTGTAGCTGTAGCCGCCGAGCAGCAGGCCGAACGTGAGCTCCTCGATCTGCTCCGCGGTGGCTTCGGCGGGGAGCTCGACCTGGATCGAGCGGGACGGCTTCGCCCCGGACTCGGTCTCCGCGACCAGCGCGGATCCGGCGGCGCGGATCAGCGCCGCGCCGGCCGCGCGGTAGCGAGCGGGCTCGCCGTCGCCGACTCCGACGATCCACTGTGGCTTCCCGCCGGGGACGGTCTGGACGTCGCTCGCCTTGCCGGTGGCACGGACGCCGCCGAATTCGGGCAGCTCGGTGTCGTCCTCGGGTGCCGCGACCAGCACAGCTGTGGGGGCGCCGCGCCGGAACTCCGTCGAGACGTCGACGTCGAGGAGCTTGCTCGGAACGGGGGGTAGCGGATTACGCACGGTGAGCAACCTCCAGGCGCAGATGGCCGCGACCCCGGTTTCCGAGTGGAAACCGGGGTGCGGGTTAAGTGATCTCAGGGGTAGGACCGGCTCAGCCGGTTACCTCCTGCAGTGCGACTCCGAGGTCCTTCGCTTCCTCCGCCGAGAGCTCGACGACGAGGCGCCCACCACCCTCGAGTGGTACGCGCATCACGAGGCCCCGCCCCTCCTTAGTCACTTCGAGGGGACCATCTCCGGTCCGGGGCTTCATGGCCGCCATAGCGTGCTCCCTCCATCTCGACCGGCGCGCCCGGGTCGCGCTCACCAAAGCCAGCCGGGTCTGGTGTCCATTGTCCCTCATCAGCGCGGGAGCGCGAACGCGGACCGATCTTTTGCCGTCGTATCGGTGCTGGTATGCGGCCCGCGAGGCTGAAAGACTCCATGCAGACCCATGTTTTTCCCAGAGGAGATCCTGTGACTTCATCCGACGTCCTGCTGACCGCCGACGCCGACGGGGTGCGCACCCTGACCCTGAACCGGCCGCAGGCGTACAACTCGCTGACCGTCGAGCTCAAGGAGCTGCTGCTGGCGGCCCTGCGTGAGGCGGCGGCCGACGACAACGTCCGCGCGGTGGTGCTGACCGGTTCCGGCAAGGCGTTCTGCGCCGGCCAGGACTTGAAGGAGCACGTCGGGCTCCTTCAGGCGAACGACCCGGCCCCGTTGCACACGGTGAAGGAGCACTACAACCCGATCGTCCACACGATCGTCGAGATGCCGAAGCCGGTGATCGCCGCCATCAACGGCCCGGCGGCGGGTGCGGGCGCGGCGTTCGCCTACGCGAGTGACCTCCGCATAGCCTCGACCTCGGCGAACTTCCTGATGGCCTTCGCCAACGTGGGCCTCGGCCCGGACTCCGGAGCCTCCTGGACCCTCCAGCGGCTGATCGGCCTTGGCCGAGCAGCCGAGCTGATGCTCCTGGCCCGCACGGTGGAACCCACCGAAGCCCTGACCCTCGGCCTGGTGAGCGAGGTAGTGGCCCCAGAAGACCTAGCGGCCCGCACCCAGGCGATAGCGGCCAAACTGGCAGCAGGCCCCACGGTGGCCTACGCGAAAATCAAGAGCGTCCTGGCAACAGCCGCACAGTCCACACTGGAAAAAGCCCTCCAGGCAGAGGACGAAGCCCAGTCCGCCCTAGGCGCGACGGCCGACCACGCGGAAGCGGTAGCAGCGTTCGTAGAGAAGCGCCGCCCCACCTTCCAGGGCAAGTAGCAACCAAAACCGGTGAGATGAACGGACCCTTCAAAGCAAAAAACGCCATAAAAGATCCGTTCATCTCACCCGCACCAAAACCCAGCCACGCCCGCCACCTCCAGACCCCAAGACTTCACGGCGCGCGGAACCACCAAGACTCATCCACACCCGCCACCGCCCACCAAGTATTACCCAGCCCGAACCCCAAGACTTCACAGTGTGCGGAACCACCAAGACTCAGCCGCGCCAGCCACGGTTAATCCAGACTCGCCCCCAACACGCACCACTAAAACCCAGCCACAGCTGTTTGCCAGGACCACAAGGTCTCCGCGAGCTCTGCGAGTGGAGACTTCACCGCCGCGTGCCCTCTTTCAGGGCCGCCAGGCCCTCCCAACTCGCGACGGCAGGTCGCCCCCCTTAAAGACAAAGCCGCACTTACGTACGGTGCCAGGGGCGACCTGGCGGCGCGAGTTTGTGAGCGCGCTGGCCAAAAAACACAGGCTTCTAGCCGCACCTCAGGACTAAACCAAAAAAGCCCGGAAACACCCGCGCACATGGTCATCAACCATCCCGGTGGCCTGCATGAGCGCATAACAGGTGGTGGGCCCCAGAAACCGAAATCCAAGCTTTTTCAACCGCTTGGCCATCGCCGCCGACTCATCGGTAATGGCCGGAACATCCGCCATCCCCCGAGGCCGCCGATGCTTGACCGGCGCAAACCCCCAAAGCAGCTCGTCCAGCGACTCCTCCAGCCCCAGGATCACCCGGGCATTCCCCACGGCGGCATCGATCTTCATCCGGTTCCGAACAATCCCGGCGTCACCCATGAGCCGCAGGACGTCATCCTCCCCGAACCCGGCGACCTCCTCGACGACAAACCCCGCGAAGGCGGCCCGAAAACTCTCCCGCTTCCGCAAAATGGTGATCCAAGAAAGCCCGGCCTGAAAAGCTTCAAGGCAAAGTCGCTCGTAAAGCGCGTCCCGCCCATGCAACGGCACGCCCCACTCGGTGTCATGATATTCCGCGTAATCAGGCGTCGAGTTCCCCCAGGAACACCGTGCGACGCCGTCGGCACCGACCAGGCTCACGAATAAGCCTCCGCATACCGCGCGAACCGCTTCAACGACTGCCGTACTCCAGCGCTGAAGAACGGCCTGGCCACCGGCCAGCCCAGCCTTCCGAAGACTCCGAACGGGAGCTTCAAATGCTCCGCCCACACAAAGGTGGACCGATCGGCCCCCTGCTCGATCACCTGGAACACCCCGGTCCCCTGCACGAACTTGCCGAGGTGCCGCACGACGCAGCGCAGCGGCGGTTCCCAGGTGGTGATCTCCATGGTGTCGGTGAACCCGATCCCGGCGACGCCGGTGAACGCGGCGAGCTTGGAGCCGACGCTGCGGCCGTTGCCCTCGACGACTTCGACCCGGGTGCCGAGCATCCACTCACCTTGGCGGGCCCAGTCGGTCAGCGCGAGCCAGGTGGTGCCCGCCGGTGCCGCGACCTCGACGGAGAGGATGACGTCGGTCACCTGGCGGCCTCGCGCTCGGCCTCCAGCTCGCCGACGCGGGCCTTGAGCTCGTCGATCTCGACGCCCAGCCTGCGCATCACCCAGTCCACTTCGGACATCTTGTAGCCGCGCAGCGCCAGCTGGAAGCGCACGCCGTGCACGTCATCGGCGGTGATGTCCTCGGCGGGCAGCCGGGTGGGCGAGCTGCCGGGCGGCAGTGGGGCCAGCTCTTCGCCGCGGCCGAAGACCACGGCGGCGAGCAGGAACACCACGGCGGCCACCAGCAGCATGACTACGAGGTAGATCAGCGCGGTCGTCACGCGACGATCGTGGCACACGAACCCCAGGATCGTCTCGCGAGCACGGTCGGCCGCACCGTGACGACCACCAAGGCCAGGTCGAGGCCGACGGCCACTAAGCAGCTCCGGGGGAGCCACAAGTCGTCGAACCGAGACCTAAACGCGGGCGGCGAGGACCTCGCGCATGGGCGGGCGGTCGGCGACGAGGACTTCGGTCACGTCCGGTAGCCACTCCCCCGCGACTTGCACGAACTGGGTCAGCCGGGCGGGCTCGGCGGCGGCGACGCCGCAGCGGTCGAGCGCGGTGCCGAGGATCTGGCTGGCCATCACGCCAAGCTGCGGCAGCGAGCGGTTGCGGTGTTTGCGGACACCGAGGTTGACCTGCGCGAGCGCGTCGAGGCCGTGGCGCTCCTCGGCGTCGAGCAGGAGCCCGATCTCGACGCCGTAGCCGGCGGCGAACGGGACCGACTCCAGGAACTCCCTGGTCGCGGCGTACTCCCCGCCGAGGGGCTGCACCAGCACGGACAGTGCGGGACGCAGCGCCGAGAGGACCGGCCGGGCGAGCAGCTCGGTCACCCGGCCGCCGCCGGAGCTCTCCAGGCGCAGCGGCCGCCGGTAGAAGCCCTTGACCAGGTGGACGCCGGTTTCACAGAGCAGCGGCCCGAGCAGCGTGGGCACGAACGCGGGGTCCGGCTCGACCAGGTCGGAGTCGAGGAACACGACCAGATCGCCGCTCGTGGCCGCGAGCGAGCGCCACAGCACCTCGCCCTTTCCGGGCACCGGCGCCAGCTCGGGCAGCACGTCCTCGCGATGCACCACCCGCGCGCCCGCCCGCTCGGCGAGCTCTACCGTGGCGTCGGAAGAGCCGGAGTCGACGACCACCAGTTCGTCGACGACGGAGCCCAGCAGCGGCCGCACGGACGCGACGACGGCACCGACGGTCTCTTCCTCGTCGAGTGCGGGTAGCACGACCGAAACCGTCCGGTCACCCTTGGCGGCGAGGATCTCCTCGAGTGTCCAGGCGGGGTTCTGCCACGTGCGCCGCTCTAGCCAACTCATGAGTAGTGATCGTGCCATGCTGGGATCAGACACCCGTGTTCTGGAGGAACCTTGATACCGCTGTTCGTCCGTTTCGTGCTGGGGCCGCTGGCCCGTGCGCTGTACCGGCCCGAGGTGCTCGGGCTCGGGAACGTGCCCCGTGACGGCGCCCTCATCCTCGCGCCCAACCACCGCGCGGCGCTGGACACCGGCGTGATCACGTTCGTGACGCCGCGGCAGGTCAAGTTCCTCGGCAAGGCGGAGTACTTCGTCGGCAAGGGCGTCAAGGGCCGGTTCATGGCCGGGTTCCTCGGCGGCCTCGGCTACGTCCCGGTCGAGCGCGGCAACGCCCAGGCCGGGCTGGCCGCGCTGGAGGCCGCCCGCAAGGTCCTCGACGCGGAGGGCGCGTTCGCGATCTACCCCGAGGGCACCCGCTCGCTCGACGGCCGCCTGCACCGCGGCCACACCGGCGTCGCGGCCCTCGCGCTGGCGACCGGCGCGAAGGTGGTTCCCGTGGCTTTGACCGGCACCGAGGGCCTGCAGCCCGAGGGCAAGCGGATCCCGCGCCGCGTGAAGATCACCGTCACATTCGGCGAGCCGCTCGACTTCTCCCGCTACGAGGGCCAGGACTCGTCCCCGGCGATCCGCCGCTCGGTCACCGACGAGATCATGTACGCCCTGCTGGAGCTCTCCGGCCAGGAGTACGTCGACCGCTATCACAAGCGACCCGACCAGGACGCCGCCTAAGCCTCACGAGTGTCATGAAAGGGTCTTTCAGGACAAAAATTGCCTGGAAAGACCCTTTCATGACACTTCAGGTGACCCACTTCGGCGTCACCGGCGACACGTACATCGCGAACCCGTCCAGCAGCGCCGCCGGGTCCGCGTCGATGGTCACCAGGTCGCGGTGCTCGGGTTTCAGGAAGCCCTCGCCCACCATGTGGTCGGCGAACTTCAGCAGCGGCCCGTAGTACCCGCCGACGTCGACCAGCCCGATCGGCTTCGAGTGCAGGCCGAGCTGGGCCCAGGTCCAGACCTCGAACAGCTCCTCCAGCGTCCCGGCGCCGCCGGGCAGCGCGAGGAAACCGTCGGAAAGCGCCGCCATCTTGGCCTTGCGCTCGTGCATGTCGGCCGTGACGTGCAGTTCCGTCAGCCCGGCGTGGGAGATCTCCACGCGGCTCAGTGCCTGGGGGATGACGCCGATCACCTCACCGCCCGCGGCCAGCGCGCCGTCCGCCACCGCGCCCATCGTGCCGACGCTCGCGCCGCCGTAGACCAGGCCGATCCCCCTTGAGGCGAGCAGCCCGCCCAGCGCCCGCGCTTGCTCCGCGTAGGCCGGATCGAAGCCCATCGACGAGCCGCAGAACACGCATACCCGCTTGATCAATGCGTGTCCTCCCATGCCTGGTAGGAGTCCTGCACCACGCGGACGGCGTCGTCGATGTCGTCGGTGACGTGCAGGAGCTCGAGGTCCTTCTCGCCGATTTTGCCCTCGGCCAGCAGGGTGCTGGCGATCCAGTCGTACAGCCCGCCCCAGTAGTCACTGCCGAACAGCACCACCGGGAATTTCGTGACCTTCTTGGTCTGCACCAGCGTCAGTGCCTCGAACAGTTCGTCGAGCGTGCCGAAGCCGCCGGGCAGGCAGATGAAGGCCTGCGAGTACTTGATGAACATCGTCTTGCGCGCGAAGAAGTAGCGGAAGTTGACGCCGAGGTCGACCCACGGGTTCAGGCCCTGCTCGAACGGCAGCTCGATGCCGAGGCCCACGGAGAACCCGCCCGCCTCGTTCGCGCCGCGGTTCACCGCCTCCATCGCGCCCGGCCCGCCGCCGGTGATCACCGCGAACCCGGCCTTCGCCAGCGCGCCGCCGATGTCACGGCCCAGCTGGTACTCGGGATGGTCGCGCTTGGTCCGCGCGGACCCGAACACGGTCACCGCGCGCGGCACCTCGGCGAGCGCGCCGAAGCCTTCGACGAACTCGGCCTGGATGCGCAGGACGCGCCAGGGGTCGGTGTGCACCCAGTCGCTCGGCCCGCGCGCGTCCAGCAGCCGCTGGTCGGTGGTGCTGTCGTCCTGGTCACGCTGGTCGCGCCGGAGCACGACAGGGCCCTTGTGCCGCTCCGCCGGTCGCTCGGGGTACTGGCCGTTAGGAAACTCTGCATGATCGCTCACCCGCGCCAGCCTACGACCTCGTGTCCGCCACGTTCGACGTCGCCGCGCACCCTGCTTTACCTTGGGTTCATGACGCCGGGCCCGCCGAAGGCCGAAACCCTGGGCACGCGGATCCGCCGGTTGCGGACCGAGCGCGGCTGGACCCAGCGTGAGCTCGCCGAGCCGCGCTATGACCGCGGATTCCTGGCCAAGGTCGAGACCGGGCAGCGGCCGCCGTCGGACGAGGTGCTCGGGTACCTGGCCGAACGCCTCGGGCGGACGGTCGGCGAGCTCCGGTTCGGCAGGCCGCCGGGAGCCGCCGAAGCGCTGTGGGCCGAGCTCGACCAGGGCTACCGCGCGCTCGGACAAGGCCGGGTGGCGGACGCCGAAGTGGTCTTCGCCGACGCCGGTAAGCGCGCCGCGGACTACCACCTCGCCGACGTCGAGTGTTACGCGAGATTTTGCCTCGCCGAGGTCCGGTGGCAGCGGTTCGACGTCGCCGCCGCGATGTCCGCCTTCGAGCACGCCGGGCTGCTCGCCGCCGCCGCTCCCCCGTGGCTGCGGGCGATGATCGTGCACCGCTGGTCGGGCTGTCAGTTCCTGTCCGGCTTCGCGGGGACGGCGATCGCGAGCGTCGAGACGGCGCTGGCCGAGGTGCGCGCGGCGGAGCCGGTCGACGCCGACGCCGAGCTGTGCCTGCTGACCGCGCTCATCCACCCGCTGGTCGAGATGGGCGGCCTGCGCCGCGCCCGCCGCGCCGCCGAGGAGGGCAGGCTCGCCGCGGCGCTGGCCACCAGACCTGACTTCGTCGCGCGCTACCACCGGCAGGCGTCACAGGTGTGGCAGACGGACGGGCTCGTCGAACGCGCCGAGGCCGATCTCACCGAAGCCGTCCGCCTGTTCGCGTCACTCGGTCACGACCGCGACGCCGCGCGCTGCCGCTGGGCCCGCGGGTACCTGTTCCGGCACACCGGGCGCCTGGACGAGGCGCGCGCGGAGCTCACCATCGCCCGTGACGCGCTCACCGACGTGGGCTCCGAGGAAGGCGTGTTCGGCACGACGATCGAGCTCGCCGAGGTCCGCCGCCGCCAGGGCGCGCCGGACGAGGCCGAGGCGCTGATCGCCGGGATCCGGCCGCTGCTGGACAGCGCCCGTGACGTCGAATCGCTCGGCGAGGTCCATCGGATGCTGGGGCTCATCGCCCAGGAGAGGGGCGACCTTCCCGGCGCGACCCGCCTGCTGCGCGAAGCCGCGGACGACCAGGAGCGCGGCTCACTGCGCGGTGCGCTGGTCACGACCTCGCTGTATCTCGGCGACGTCCTGCGTGCGCGCGGGCTGCTCGGCGAAGCGGTCAGTGCGTACCAGCGGGGCGTGCGGGCTGCCGTCGACACCGATTCCGGCCCACTTGGCTGAAAACCATACGAAAGTCGCTATAGGACGCCTTCGGGGTCGAAAGTCCTTTCGTACCAGCGTCTATATGGTCTAGACCATGATCGGCTCCGGCCACCACTAGTCCATCCGGCCCATTGACGCTGCGAGGACCGGCTCCTTTACTCGAGTGTGTCCCAGGTCATAACTGGAGTTATCGCCTCGGACACATCCCATCACCGTGCGTCTTCGCCCGGCTGCGATGTCCTTTCCGCGCCCTTCGCAGCCGGGCGCACGGTCCTGCCCCAGGGAAGGAACCACCCATGACTGCCCAGCGAGGGCTTCGAACAGGCTTGGCGGCCATCGCCGGCCTTGCCCTGACCATGGCACTGCCGGCGATCCCGGCCAGTGCCACGAACACCGCGGCCCCGGCGAGCCCGGAAGCGCTTGCCGCACTGGCGTCCGACCAGGCCGCGCTCAGCGGCGTCGACCAGTTGGGCAAGGGCGAGAACGAGGCCTTCGTCCGCACCGGCGTCACCCCCGGTGGCGGGGGCCTCTTCTACTCGTCCTACCAGCGCACCTACCGCGGCCTGCCGGTCGTCGGCGGGGACGCCGTCGTCGTCGCCGACGGCGCCGGGCACGTCCTCGGCACCGACGCGGCGAAGACCGCGCCGATCACCGTGGGCACCAAAGCCACCCTCACCCCGGACCGGGCGGCCGCCGTCGCGCGCGGCCGGGTATCCACAGTGGACAGTGTCGCCGCACCCCAGCTCGTCGTGCTGGCCGGGGACTCGCCGAAACTGGCGTACGAGGTCGTCGTCAGCGGGCACAACGCGAAGCTGCCGAGCCACCTGCACGTGTTCGTCGACAGCGTGACCGGCGCCGTCCTCGACACCCGCGAGGACGTCAGAACCCTTGCCGGACCGGCAAAGCAAGGTGCGACGCAGAGCTCACCCGCCGTCGCGGGCACCGGGAACAGCTACTACGCGGGCAACGTCAGCATCGACACCTCCGGCTCCGGCAGCTCGTACTCGATGACCGACCCCGGCCGCAGCGGCATCGCCTGCGGCACCGAGGGCGGCTCGATCTTCACCGGCCCCGACAACGCGTGGGGCAACGGCTCGGGCACCAGCCTGGAGACCGGCTGCGTCGACACCCTGTACTCGGTCCAGACCGAGTGGAAGATGCTCGGCGACTGGCTGGGCCGCAACGGCATCAACGGTTCGGGCGGCGGCTACCGCGCGTCGGTCGGGCTCAACGACGTCAACGCGTACTGGGACGGCTCGTCGACGCACTTCGGGCACTCGCAGGACAACCAGCGCCAGGCGACCCCGATGGACGTCGTCGGCCACGAGTTCGGCCACGCGATCTTCCAGACCACCCCGGGCGGCGCGGGTTCGGGCAACGAGAACGGCGGCCTGAACGAGTCCACCGGCGACATCTTCGGCGCGCTCACCGAGCACTATGCGAACAACCCCAAGGACACCCCGGACTACAGCGTCGGCGAGGGCGTCAACCTCGTCGGCCAGGGCCCGATCCGCTACATGAACAACCCCTCACAGGTCGGCGACCCGAACTGCTACTCCTCCTCGATCCCGAGCACCGAGGTGCACGCGGCGGCCGGCCCGCAGAACCACTGGTTCTACCTGGTCGCCGAAGGCAGCGGCTCGCAGAGCCCGACCTGCGACAACAGCACGGTCACCGGGATCGGCATCCAGAAGGCGGGCAAGATCTTCTACAACGCCCTGCTGAAGAAGACGTCTTCCTGGAATCACAAGGCGGCCCGCAAGGCGTCGCTGGAAGCCGCGATCGCCCTCTACCCTGGCAGCTGCACCGAATACAACACCGTCAAGGCGGCCTGGGACGCGGTCAGCGTCACGGCGGCGTCCGGCGAGCCCGCCACCTGCACCGGCACCCCGCCGGCGGGCAACGACTACTCGCTGACGCTGAACCCGACCTCGGCCTCTGTCCAAGCGGGACAGTCGGCGACCACCACGGTGACCACGAAGATCACGGCGGGCAACGCACAGGCGGTCAACCTGACCGCGACCGGCCTGCCCGCGGGCGCCACCGCCACGTTCAGCCCGGCGACCGTCCAGTCCGGCGCGAACGCGACGCTGACCATCGCCACCACGGCGGCCACCCCGAACGGCACCAGTCAGGTCACCATCACCGGGGACGGGCCGGACGCCGACCACACCGCGCAGTTCACCCTCTCGGTCGGCACCGTCACGCCGCCGACCGGCTGCACCGGGGTCCCCGCCTGGGACTCCGCCAAGGCGTACGTCCCCGGTGACGTCGCCTCGTACAACAGCCACAAGTGGAACTCCATCTGGTATTCCACCGGCGCGCAGCCCGGAGCCCCCGGCTCCTGGGCGGTCTGGACCGACGCCGGAGCCTGCTGATCCACCGTGCACACGAGAAAGAGATTCGCCGCCGGACTGGCCGCAGCGGTCGCCCTGAGCCTCGGCGTGGTGGTCCCGGCCGGGTCGGCCACGGTGTCCACGGTGGCCGCGGCACCGGACATCTCGCTGGCCAACGTGCGGGCCCATCTGAGTCAGCTCACCACGATCGCGCAGCAGAACGGCGGCACCAGGGCGCCCGGCAGCGGTTACAACGCTTCCGTGTCCTATGTGGAGGGCAAGCTTCGTGCCGCCGGGTACACCGTGTCGAAGCAGACCTGCACGAACTGTCTCGGACAGAGCCAGAACCTCATCGCGGAGTGGCCACAGGGCGACGCGAGCCAGGTCATCATGCTCGGGTCCCATTTGGACAGTGTCTCCGCCGGACCAGGCATCAACGACAACGGCTCCGGCAGCGCCGCGATCCTCGAAGTAGCACTCACACTCGCCCAGACCAACCCGGCCATGGCCAAACGCGTCCGGTTCGGCTGGTGGGCCGACGAGGAATCCGGACTGAAAGGCTCCAAGTTCTACGTCAACAGCCTTTCCTCCGCCGAGCGCACGAAAATCAAGACCTACCTCAACTTCGACATGATCGCCTCGAGCAACTGGGGCAACTTCGTCTACGACGACGTCGCCTCGATCAAGGCCGTGTTCGACGAGTACTTCCAGTCCATCGGTGTGCCCACCGAGGGCGACTCGGAGGGCGACGGCCGGTCCGACCACGCCTCGTTCAAGAGCGCGGGCATCCCCGTCGGCGGCCTCGCCACCGGCGCCGGGGACGTCAAGTCCGCCGCACAGGCACAGAAATGGGGCGGCACCGCGGGCTCGGCCTTCGACAACTGCTACCACCGCGCCTGTGACACCCTGGCCAACCTCAAGGACGTGCCCCTCGACCGCGACAGCGACGCCATCGCGTACGCGGTCTGGAAGCTCGCCGTCGGCGCCACCCCGCCGACGGGCAACGACTACTCGCTCAGCTTGAACCCGACCTCAGCCACTGTCCAACCAGGACAGTCCACTCAGGTCACCGTCGGCACCGCCGTCACCCAGGGCTCGGCCCAGTCGGTCACCCTCGGCGCGTCCGGCCTGCCGACGGGCGCGACGGCGACGTTCAGCCCGGCGACCGTCCAAGCGGGCGCTTCCTCGACACTCACCATCGCCACGTCGGCGGGCACGCCCACCGGAACGAGCCAGCTCACCATCACCGGCGACGGCGTGAACACCGACCACACCGCCCAGTTCGCGCTGACCGTCGGCACCGTCACGCCGCCCACCGGCTGCACCGGCGTCCCCGCCTGGGACACCGCCAAGGCCTACGCCCCGGGCGACGCCGCTTCCTACAACAGCCACAAATGGAACTCCACCTGGTATTCCACCGGCGCGCAGCCCGGAGCCCCGGGCTCCTGGGCCGTCTGGAGCGACGCCGGAGCCTGCTGAACCCGCCTCCCCTTCCGGCCCGGCCCCACCGTTTACGCTGGGGGTCCGGGCCGGAAAGGCGGTGCACACCGATGGCGAAGTCCGCACGGGAAACCGTCGGCGCCCGGCTCCGCCGGTTGCGCCAGGCACGCGGGTTGACCCAAAGCGAGCTCGCGAAGCCGCGGTACACCGCCGCTTTCGTGTCCTCCGTGGAGACCGGCACGCGCACCCCTTCGGGTGACGCCCTGCGGTACTTCGCCGACCGCCTCGGCGCCGGCGCCGACGAACTGCTCGGTGGCAGCTCACCTCGCGAGTTCGTCCAGCTGGACCTCGAACTCGTCGAGATCGCGGAGGAGTTCCTGGCCGGAAACACCCCGAGCGCCGCCCCGGCGATGCTGAAACTCGCCCGGCGGGCCGAACGGCTGGACCGCCAGCGCCAGGCCGGGATCGCCTGGCTGTGGCTGGCCGGGTACGCCGAAGGCGACGCCAGGACGAAGTACGTCGCGGCCGCCGAAAACGCGCTGGCCGGGGACGCTCCGCCGTACCGCGCGATGGTCGTCCCGCTGCGCACGAGCGTGCTGATCGCCTGGGGCGAGACCCAGTACGCGCTGCACCTGCTCGAAACCTGCCACGACGAACTGCTGCGCGAGGGCTACCCCCAGCCGTCGATCCTGCTGACGCTGCGTGCCTGCCTGGCCGAGGGCCACCTCCGGCAGGGTGACCTCGCCCGCGCCGGCGGCTACGCGGACGAAGCACTCCGGCTCTCGCGTGGCGACGGCGAACTCCTCGCGGAGCTCACCCGCGGCCACGTCCAGGTGTGCCGCACGTATCTGGCGGCCGAACGGTTCGCCGACGCGGCGGCCTCGATCTCGGCCGCGCAGGACCTCATGCAGGAACGGGCGCTGCACCCGGCCATCGCCCAATGCCTGCTGGCGCGGGCCAGGCTCCGCGGCCACGCGGACGACCGCGAGGGCGCGCTGGCCGACCTGGTGGCGGCCAGGGACGCCACCGCTCCGGGTGACACCCGGGCTCTCACGATCGAGCTGGCCGGGGCGTTCCGCGCACTCGGGAAGCTGGTCGAAGCGGAGGAACTGCTCGCGGAAGTCGGCCCCGAGATCCCGGGCGACGACCCCCTCTCCGCCGCGGTCCGCTTCGAACTCGGCTGCTTGGCACTGGCCCGCGGAGAGCGGGAAACCGCGGTCGGGCAGTTGACGGCGGCGGCGGAACTCGCCACCGGCCTCGGCGCGCGAAGCGTCCTGGCCCGCTCACTGGAACAGGTGAGCGTCCTGCTCGGGGCTTCGGGCCGCCAGGAGGAAGCCGCAGACCTGCTGCGGGCCGGTCTCCGCACGCTCGGCGCCGAAACCGGCTGACCGGCGTCGTTCGGCCGATCTTCGCCGAAATCCATACGAAAGTCGCTATATGTCCCCGCCGCGGACGAATCGCCTGCTGGTAAAGGGTTTTGCCGATTTTGGTAAGTAGCAGGTAAGGCACCACTAGTCCATTCAGCGCATTGACGCTCCGGGGGCCAGATCCTTTACTCAGTCGTGTCCGGGGCCACACCCACTGTTACCCCCTCGGGCACATCTGGTCCCCGCACACCGTGAATCCCCGTCCGGTCCCGTTGGCCTCCACCTGAATTCGTCGTGCCGGGCGCACGGTCCTGCCATCATGGAAGGAAACCGCATGACTCCCCAGCGAGGGCTCAAAACGGGCCTGGCGGCTATCGCCGGTCTGGCCCTGACCATGGCGCTCCCGGCGATCCCGGCCGCCGCGGCCGTCACCGCCCGGCCCGCCGCACCCGAGGCGATCGCCGCGAGCGCGGCCGACCAGGCCGCGGCCGGCGGTGTCGGCCAGCTCAGCAAGGGCGCGAACGAGGCGTTCGTGCGCACCGGCGTCACCCCCGGTGGCGGCGGCCTGTTCTACGCCTCCTACGAGCGGACCTACCGCGGCCTGCCGGTCGTCGGCGGGGACGCCGTCGTCGTGGCGGACGGCGCCGGACAGGTCCGTGGCACGAGTGCCGCGGCCACCGCGCCGATCAGCGTGGACACCCAGGCGAAGCTCAGCCCGGACAAGGCGGCGCAGGTGGCCCGCACCCGTATGTCCACAGTGGACAGCGTGACGGCGCCGAAGCTCGTGGTGCTGGGTGGAGACTCCCCGAAGCTCGCCTACGAGGTGATCGTCAGCGGCCACAACGCGAAGCTGCCGAGCAACCTGCACGTGTTCGTCGACAGCGTCACCGGCGCGGTCCTCGACCAGCGCGACGACGTCAAGGCCGACGCCCCCGCCGCTTCCGGCCAAGGCACGCGGCAGGGCACCAGCACCCTCGCGGGCGCCGGGAACAGCTTCTACGTCGGCAACGTCACGATCGACACCACCAACGCCAGCGGCACCTACTCGATGAAGGACCCGACCCGCACCGGGCTCAGCTGTGGCCGTGAAGGCGGCGCGGTGTTCTCCGGCCCCGACGACAACTGGGGCAGCGGCTCGGGCACCGACCTCGAGACCGCCTGCGTCGACACGCTCTACTCCGTGCAGCAGGAGTGGGACATGCTGCGCGTGTGGCTCGGCCGCAACGGCATCAACGGCAACGGCGGCGGCTTCCCCGCGTCCGTCGGCCTCAGCGACGTCAACGCGTACTGGGACGGCTCGTCCACCCACTTCGGGCACTCGCAGGACAACAAGCGCCAGGCCACCTCGATGGACGTCGTCGGCCACGAGTTCGGCCACGGCATCTTCCAGAACACCCCGGGCGGCTCGGGTTCGGGCAACGAGACCGGCGGCCTGAACGAGTCGACCGGTGACATCTTCGGCGCGCTGACCGAGGCCTACGTCAACAACCCGAAGGACACCCCGGACTACGAGGTCGGCGAGGGCGTCAACCTGGTCGGCCAGGGCCCGATCCGCTACATGTACGACCCGTCGAAGGTCGGCGACCCGAACTGCTACTCGTCGTCCATCCCGAACACCGAGGTGCACGCCGCCGCCGGCCCGCAGAACCACTGGTTCTACCTGCTCGCCGAGGGCACCGCGCCCAGCGGCAAGCCGGCCAGCCCGACCTGCAACAACACCTCGATCACCGGCATCGGCATCCAGAAGGCTGGCCAGATCTTCTACAACGGCCTGCTGAAGAAGACCTCTTCCTGGAAGCACAGCACCGCCCGCAAGGCGACGCTGGAAGCCTCCATCGCGCTCTTCCCGAACAGCTGTGTCGAGTACAACGCGGTCAAGGCCGCGTGGAACGGCGTCAGCGTCCCAGCCGTCAGCGGCGAGCCGACCTGCACCGGCCAGCCCGGCACGAACGACTTCTCGGTCTCGGCCAGCCCAGCCTCGGGCACGGTGACCGCGGGTCAGTCCGCCACGACGACGATCGGCACCACCACCACGCAGGGTTCGGCCCAGGCCATCACCCTCAGCGCGTCCGGCCTGCCGACGGGCGCGACCGCGTCGTTCAGCCCGGCCTCCATCCAGTCGGGCGGCTCGTCGACCCTCACCATCGCGACGTCGGCCTCCACCCCGAACGGGACCAGCCAGGTCACGGTCACCGCTGACGGCGCCGGCGTCGACCACACCACGACGTACGCCCTGACCGTCGGCACGTCCGGCGGCCGGACCTACACCAACGCGACCGACTTCGCGATCAACGACTTCGGCACCGTCCGCAGCCCGATCTCCTCGACCGCCTCGGGCAACGCGGTCTCCCCGGTGAAGGTCGCCATCACCGCCGCACACACCTGCGCCGAAGACCTGCGGATCTCCTTGCTGGCGCCGGACGGCACCAGCTACTCCGTCAAGGCCACCGGCTCGACCGCCTGCACCTCGTTCGGCACCCGCAACTACTCGGTGCCGGTCACGAACGAGGCCGCCAGCGGCACCTGGACGCTCGTGATCTACGACGCGTACTCGCAGGACACCGGCAAGCTCGACAGCTGGACCATCACCGTCTAGTCCCCGCTCCACGGCAGGGGAAGGCCGCGTCGAAGGACACCTTCGGCGCGGCCTTCTCTCGCTGCGAACCCAGGAAGGAACACGGAAGATGAAGTGGGCCAACAAGTTCAAGGCGGCGAGCGTCGCCGGGCTGGTGCTGGCGCTGGGCATCGCCACCGCGCCGGTGACGGCCGCGACGACGGCAACCGCGACAGCGGCCGCGCCGGACATCTCGCTGGCGAACGTGCGCGCGCACCTGACCCAGCTGGAGAACATCGCCAAACAGAACGGCGGCAACCGCGCGGCGTCGGGTGGCGGCTACGCGGCCTCGGTGTCCTATGTGGAGGGTAAGTTGCGCGACGCGGGCTACACCGTGTCGAAGCAGACCTGCACGAGCTGCGCCGGGCAGAGCCAGAACCTCATCGCGGAGTGGCCACAGGGCGACGCGAGCCAGGTCATCATGCTCGGGTCCCATTTGGACAGTGTCTCCGCCGGACCAGGCATCAACGACAACGGCTCCGGCAGCGCCGCGATCCTCGAAGTAGCACTCACACTCGCCCAGACCAACCCGGCCATGGCCAAACGCGTCCGGTTCGGCTGGTGGGCCGACGAGGAATCCGGACTGAAAGGCTCCAAGTTCTACGTCAACAGCCTTTCCTCCGCCGAGCGCACGAAAATCAAGACCTACCTCAACTTCGACATGATCGCCTCGAGCAACTGGGGCAACTTCGTCTACGACGACGTCGCCTCGATCAAGGCCGTGTTCGACGAGTACTTCCAGTCCATCGGTGTGCCCACCGAGGGCGACTCGGAGGGCGACGGCCGGTCCGACCACGCCTCGTTCAAGAGCGCGGGCATCCCCGTCGGCGGCCTCGCCACCGGCGCCGGGGACGTCAAGTCCGCCGCACAGGCACAGAAATGGGGCGGCACCGCGGGCTCGGCCTTCGACAACTGCTACCACCGCGCGTGCGACACGCTGTCGAACCTCAAGGACGTCCCGATGGACCGCAACAGCGACGCCATCGCGTACGCGCTGTGGAAGCTCGCCGTGACGACGACCACGGGCAACGACTACTCACTCAGCCTGAGCCCGACCTCCTCCACCGTCCAATCAGGACAGTCCACTCAGGTCACCGTCGGCACCACCGTCACCCAGGGCTCGGCCCAGTCCGTCACCCTCAGCGCGTCCGGCCTGCCAGCGGGCGCGACGGCGACGTTCAGCCCGGCGACCGTCCAAGCGGGCGCGTCCTCGACGTTGACCGTCGCGACGTCCGCGTCCACCCCGAACGGCACCAGCCAGCTCACGATCGCGGCTGACGCCGCCAACACCGACCACACGGCTCAGTTCGCCCTGACCGTCGGAGCCTCCGGCGGCCGGACGTACACGAACGACACCGACTTCGCGATCAACGACTTCGGCACCGTCCGCAGCCCGGTCTCCTCGACCGCCTCGGGCAACGCCGTCTCGCCAGTGAAGGTCACCATCACCGCCGCGCACACCTGCGCCGAGGACCTACGCATCTCGCTGCTAGCACCGGACGGCACCAGCTACCCGGTCAAGGCCACCGGCTCGACCGCCTGCACCTCGTTCGGCACCCGCAACTACTCCGTACCCGTCACCAACGAAGCCGCCAGCGGCACCTGGACCCTCGTGCTCTACGACGCGTACTCGCAGGACACGGGCACCCTCTCCAGCTGGACGCTCACGGTCTGACCCCACTTGCCCCTGAAGGCCACCTTCACGGCGTTTTACGCCGTGAAGGTGGCCTTCAGGGGCATTCCCGCGGAGTGCGCGACTCCGTTCATGGCGTCCGGGTCAAGGGGTCAGGAAGGTTCGCAGGATCCGCGCCACCTGGCGGATCTCACCCGCGCGGACGTGCTCCTGGCGGGTGTGCGCCAGTGTCGGGTCGCCGGGGCCGAAGTTGACGGCGGGCATCCCGAGCGCGGCGAAGCGGGCGACGTCGGTCCAGCCGAGCTTGGCCGCCGCCTGGCCACCGGCCGCCGCGACGAGCTCGGCCGCCGCGGGTACGGAGAGGCCGGGCAGGGCGCCGCCGGAAAGGTCGACGACGGACACGTCGTAACCGTCGAAGACCTCGCGAAGATGCTTCTCGGCTTCCTCGGCACTGCGGTCCGGCGCGAAGCGGTGGTTGATCGTCAGCACGGCCTCGTCCGGCACGACGTTCCCGGCGACGCCGCCGCCGACCTTCGTGGCCTGCAGACCCTCGCGGTAGATCAGCCCGTCGATGTCGACCACCCGCGCCTCGTATCCGGCCAGGCGCCGCAGGGGCTCGGCCAGCGCGTGGATGGCGTTCTCCCCCATCCACGCGCGCGCGGTGTGCGCCCGCTTGCCCGCGCACCGCAGCTCGATCCGCATGGTGCCCTGGCAGCCCGCCTCGATCACGGCGTTGGACGGCTCGCCCACGACCGCCAGGTCGCCCCGCAGCCACTCGGGCAGCTCGCGCTCGATCCGGCCGAGCCCGTTGCGGACGGCCTCGACCTCTTCGTTGTCGTAGAAGATGAAGGTGAGGTCGTGCTTGGGCTCGACCACCGTCGCGGCCAGGTGGAGGAAGACGGCGTCGCCGCCCTTCATGTCCACCGTGCCGAGACCGTGCAGGATCTCGTCGTCACCGGTCCCCTCGCGCCGCGACGGCAGGTTCTCGTTGACCGGCACGGTGTCCAGGTGCCCGGCGAGGATCACCCGCGACGGACGGCCGAGGTTGGTCCTGGCCAGCACGGCGTCGGCGTTGCGCACGACCTCGAGGTGGGTGGCCTGCGATTCCAGCGCGGCCTGCACCACCTCGGCGATGGCGCCCTCCTCGCCGGAGACACTGAAGATGTCCACCAGCGCGGCGGTGAGGTCGACGGGGTCGGCGTGCAGATCCAGCGCGGTCATTCCCCGCACGGTACCCGGGCCTGCGTGCCGAGAGCGCGGGACTACCGTGGGGTCGTGCGCACGCGAAGGAGTCTGGTCGCCCTCGGCGGCGCCCTCATACTGGTGTTGAGCGGCTGCGGCGGGAACGAGGCCGGTCCGAAGCCCAAGCAGGGCGGCGAACCCGGCCCGGACGCGCTGCCGATCAAGCTCACCGCGCTGACGGCGGACGAGTGCTACCTCAGCCCCGCCCAGCAGCTGCCCAAGGGCTGCGAGAAGTACGTCACCGAGCTGAGCAACACCGCGGGCCAGGTGCGCAAGCGAGCCGGTGACACCGATCCGCGGCTGAGCGCCCAGGCCGACGCGCTGACGCGGGGCGTCTCGGCGTTCCGCTCGGCGTCCTGCACCACCCAGGCGGCGCCCGGCGGTGCCTGCACCCAGGCGCTGACGGACCTCTCCTCGACGCTGACGGCGATCCAGAATCTGGTGAAGAAGCAGGCCACGACGGGTTGAGCCGCGCCACTCGGCTACCGTTCGAAGCGTGAGTGAGCAGACGACGAACCCCGAAACCACCGGCGCCAGCGGCGTCGGGCTGGCCACCGTGACCACCGGCGGAACGGTGCTGGACACCTGGTTCCCGCAGCCCAAGCTGATCGAGGGCGGCGTCGCCGGGACAGAGCGGCTCTCCCGCGAGCAGGCCGTCGAGGCGCTCGGTGAAGCCGCCGCCGCGCTGCTCGGCCCGGACGTCGAACGCGGGGTCGAGGTCGTCGCCGTGCGCACGTCCATCGCGCGCCTTGCCGACACCCCCGCCGACACCCACGACGTCTACCTGCGCCTGCACCTGCTTTCGCACCGGCTGGTCCAGCCGCACGGCCAGAACCTGGACGGTCTGTTCGGCCTGCTGGCCAACGTCGTGTGGACCAACCACGGCCCCTGCCCGGTCGAGGGCTTCGAGGCCACCCGCCTGCGCCTGCGCGGCCGCGGGCACGTCACCGTGTACTCGGTCGACAAGTTCCCCCGGATGGTCGACTACGTCACGCCCACCGGCGTCCGCATCGCCGACGCCGACCGCGCCCGCCTCGGCGCGCACCTGGCCAGCGGCACCACCGTCATGCACGAGGGCTTCGTCAACTTCAACGCCGGCACGCTCGGCGCGTCCATGGTCGAGGGCCGGATCTCAGCCGGGGTCGTGGTCGGCGACGGCAGCGACGTCGGCGGCGGCGCGTCGATCATGGGCACCCTGTCCGGCGGCGGCAAGGAGACGATCTCGATCGGCGAGCGCTGCTTGATCGGCGCCAACGGCGGCGTCGGCATCTCGCTGGGCGACGACTCCGTGGTCGAGGCCGGGCTCTACCTCACCGCGGGCACGAAGGTGGTCGTCGACGGCAAGACCGTCAAGGCCAGAGAGCTCTCCGGCATCTCGGGCGCGGTGTTCCGGCGCAACTCGGGCACCGGCGCGGTCGAGGTCGTCGCGCGCACCGGCGTCGGCATCGAGCTGAACGCCGCCCTGCACGCCAACGACTGACCCTCCCCTCCTCGAAAAGCAGCAGCGGGGGACCTTTGCTATCGCCCGGCGACAGCAAAGGTCCCCCGCTGCTTTTCGGCCTGATCCGGCTCCTGCTGGCCTCGCAAAAGTGGGAGCAAAGGTCCCTTGCTCCCACTTCGGACGCTGGTACCTGTTCCGCATTCACCTAGTATTCATCTGGTGACCGCCGAAACGTTGTCCCGGAAGCCTGCCCGTCATGCCCCCTCGACGACCCCCGCCCAGCTCGGCCTTGGTGAGGAACCGGCGAAGGCGGGCTCCGGCGATCCGGCCGCGACCCACGTCCGGGCCAAACTTGACCGGGAGATCCGCGCCCTGCTCGCGCACGAAGCCGGGACACGTTCGGGCGTCGACCCCGAAGACCTGCACCAGCTGCGCGTCGCGCTGCGCCGCATGCGCAGTGTGCTGAAACTGTCCGGCGGCTTGCTCGGCCCCGGCGCCGAACCGGTGCGCGCGGAGCTCGGCTGGTTCGGGCAGTCGCTCGGCGAGGTTCGCGACTACGACGTGCTGATCGGGCACGTGCGTGAGGTCGTCGCCGAGTTCGAGGTCCGCGACCAGCCCGCGTGCCGGGCGCTCGTGGCCAAGTTCGTCGCCGAACGCGGGGTCGCGAAGCGGCGGCTCACCCGCGCCATGGCGAGCCCGCGCTACGCGGCCATGCTGGTCAACCTCGGCCAGCTCGCCCGGCAGCCCGACCAGGAGACGGCCGCCCCTGACGAGTCCACTGTGGACGTCCAGACTGCCGCGGACCTCGTCGCCGGGCTGGCCAAACCGCACCGCAAGCTCGCCAAGGCCGTGCGGGCGCTGCCCGCCGACCCGCCCGACGACCAGCTGCACGAGCTGCGCATCCACGGCAAGAAGCTGCGGTACGCCGCCGAAATGGCCAAGCCCGCGGCGAAGAAGAAGCAGGCGGCGAAGATCAAACTGCTGATCAAGGCCACGCAGGACCTGCAGACCGTGCTCGGCGAGCATCAGGACGCGGTCGTCGCCGCGGACCGGATGCGCGGGGTGCTGGCGAGCGTCGACGGGCCGGTCGGGTTCGTCGCGGGCCGGATCGCCGAGCGCGAGCTGCTCCGCCGGGCTCAGGCGCGGGCCGACTGGCCGGGGATCTGGGCGGACATCGACCAGGCCGCGGCCGCCGTCCACGAGTTCAAGCAGGACTGATCGCGCGGAGGTAGCCGTCCGGCCGCACCAGGACCCGAGTCCCCTCGGCCGCCTCGTACGCGGCGTAGGCGTGGCCCCCCGCGTCGACGAAATCCTCGCCGGTCGCTTCGGCACCGGCGGGCAGGATGCGATGCACGTGCGTCCCCTCGGACGGCTCGACTACAGCGTCAGCGTCTTCGGCAATGTCATCGTCAATGTCACCGAAGATCAGCAACGTCGCGTGCGGGCCGCTGAACAGCTCGAACAGCCGGACCTGCTTGCCGTTGGCGTCGACGAGCGGGCTGTCCGGCGCGCGGTCGCCGGGACGCACGCCGCCGTCCGCCGCGGGCGCGAGCGGGCCGCCGCGATAGCCGACGTCGAGCTGCTGGGTCTCTTCGCCGCGCTCGTGCGCGGTCTCGTCGCCCTCGACGTACTTGCGCATCAGCTCGGTGCTCACCTCGATCACCCGGACCGCGACCGCGCGCCGCTCGGCCTCGTAGCTGTCGAGCAGCTCGGGCGAGCCGTCGGCCAGTTTCCAGCCGAGGTTGTACCCGTCCTGGATGCCGGTGTTCAGGCCCTGCCCGCCGGTCGGCGGGTGGGCGTGGGCGGCGTCCCCTGCGAGGAAGACCCGGCCCTGCCGGAACCGCTCGGCCAGACGGACATTCGGGCGCCACACTGTCGACCAGGCCAGGTCGTGCAGGCGGACGTCGGCGCCCCCGAAGCCGTCGAGCTTGGCTTGCAAGGTGGGCAACGACGCTTCGGCATCCCCGTCGCCGAGCGGTGCGCCGAACTGGAAGTGCGGGGTCCCGGCCAGCGGCACGAGCACGATGCCGGCCGCCGGATCGCTCGGCTCCCCGAACCAGTGCGAGTAGGCGTGGTCGAGTCCGTCGGCCCGCACATCGCCGAGCAGCACCCGGATCGACTCGTCGGTGGTCCCCTCGAAAGCGATCCCGAGGGACTTGCGGACGAAGCTGCGGCCACCGTCGGCGCCGACCAGGTAGGCCACGCGCACGGTCTCACGCTCCTCGCCGCGCGCCAGTGTCGCGGTCACGGAGTCGGCGTCCTGGTCGAGGCCGACGAGCTCGGTGCCGAGTTCGACGCGCACGCCGAGGTCCGCGAGCCGGTCACGGAGGATCCCCTCGGTGCGTGACTGGCCCAGGAACCAGGCGTTCGGGTACGGCACGGCGGGCGTCGGCTCGACGTGTTCCCGCATCCGCCGCTCGCCCACGATCCGGCCGCCGACGTGGATCTTGGTCACGTACTCGGGCGAGCCCGCCGCGAGCACGGCGTCCAGCACGCCCAGATCCTCGAAGACCTCCAGCGTGCGCGGCTGCAAGCCGTCGCCGCGCGAACCGGCGAAGTAGGTCTCCGCCTTGTCGACGACCCGGACGCCGACGCCCCGCCGGGCGAGTTCGATGGCCAGCGTCAGCCCGGTCGGGCCCGCTCCCGCTACCAGCACCGGGGTATCCATGACTCCTCCTAGTGAATATTAATTCAGTGAATGTAAATTCATCATGACCGCTGCTAGCGTTCCGTGTCAAGGAGGTGCCTCATGACGGCGACGAGCCGCAAGGAAAAGGCCGCGGAGACCGAGACGGCGCTCAAGGAAGCGGCGAAGCGCGTTTTCGCCGCGCGGGGGTACCTGAACACGAAGATCACCGACATCACCACCGAGGCAGGCCGCGCCGCGGGGTCGTTCTACAACCACTTCGCGAGCAAGGAAGAGCTACTCGAGGGCCTGCTGGCCGACCTCTCGGCGACCGGCGACGAAACCGCGGAGGAGCAAGGCCACCTCTCGGACTTCACCGACCCCGAAGCGGTCCGGTGGCACGTCCGCGCGTACTGGTCGTTCTACCGCGAGAACGCGGCGACCATGCTCGCGATCCGGCAGGCCGCGATGGTCAACGACGAGTTCGCCCGCAAACTGGCGCGCTTCGGCGCCGCCGAGCAGGCGGACCTGGGCGGCCACCTGGAACACATCACCCGCGCGGGCCTGCGGCTGCCCGCCACGCCCCCGCTCTCGATAGTGATGATGTATGAGCTCGTCGACAGCTTCGCGCGGATGTGGCTGGTGGGCGACCGGCCCGAGGGCTGGACCCCGCCGACGGACGACGAGGCCATCGAAGCCCTGACCAGGTTCGTCTACCGCGGCTTCACCGGCCTCGACTACTAACCGGACCGACTGTCCCTGAAGGCCACCATGACGGCGTATTACGCCGTCATGGTGGCCTTCAGGGCACACTGCAATCGGGCAAGCACCTGGGTGACCCTTCGCTTGAGTCAGGGCTTGCGGCCGACCCCGCCGAGCAGCAGCTCGTTCAACGGGCCGGCCGATTCGGCGGCCGGGCCGTCGGGCCACCAGTCCACGATCGGCACCAGGCCGGGCGGCCCCAGCTCGAGACCCGCGAAGAACGGCTCGATCTGCTCACGGGTGCGCGCGTACCCGGACCCGGTGGCCCCACCGGCGAACAGCGCGTGCACCCGCTTGGCCAGCGCGCTCGCCTCTTCGTTCGCCTCGCTCGGGTCGTGCAGGTGGGTCACCGCGACATAGGAGCCGGACGGCAGCGCGTCGACGTAGCGGTCCATGATCTCGTACGGCTTCTGCTCGTCGGAAACATGGTGCAGCGCGAGGCAGAAGATCAGCGCCACTGGCCGGGAGAAGTCCAGGTGCGCGGTGACCAGCGGATCGTGCAGGACCGAGTCCGGGTCGGTGAAGTCCGCCGCCAGGAACCGGGACACCACGTCGTCCTCGAGCAGCGCGCGGCCGTACGCCGCGACCACCGGGTCCTTGTCGACGTAGACCACCTGGACGTCGAAGTTCGCGCGCCGCGCGATCTCGTGGGTGTTGTCCGCCGCCGGCATGCCCGAGCCGAGGTCGAGGAACTGGTCGATCCCGGCGTTCCCGGCCAGGAAACGCACCACGCGGCCGAGCCAGGCCCGGTTCGCGCGTGCCATCACCGGGGCCTGCGGCGAGATCGCGTAAAGCTTCTCGACCTCCGCGCGGTCGACCGCGAAATTGTCCTTGCCGCCGAGAATGGCGTCGTACATCCGCGCGACGCTCGGCCTGGTGGAATCGATCGCCGACGAGGGCACTTCCCCCCGCGCGGACAGTGCACGTTCGGTCACCCAGCGAGCTTAGCGCCGACGCCGATCAGCCTGCCAAGCGCTCCGCGGCGGCCTCGATGCGCTCGTCCGTCCCGGTGAGCGCGACCCGCACGTGGTGACTGCCGGTGGGGCCGTAGAACGTGCCGGGCGCGACAAGGATGCCGCGTTCGGCGAGCCATTCGACAGTCGTGAAGGCCTCTTCGCCACGGGTGGCCCACAGATACAGGCCAGCCTCGGAATGCGAGATTTCGAACCCGTTGTCCTGCAACGCCTTCCGCAGGATCAGCCGGCGCCTGAGGTACCGCTCGCGCTGGGCGGTGAGCGCCTCGTCGTCGGTGAGCGCGGCGACCATGGCCTCCTGGACCGGCCGCGGCACGATCATGCCCGCCTGCTTGCGCACCTCGAGCAGCTCGGCCACCAGCTTGGGGTCACCGGTCACGAAACCCGCGCGGTAGCTGGCGAGGTTCGCCGACTTCGACAGCGAGTGCACCGCGAGCAGGCCGTCCGTCCGTCCACCGTGGACGGACGGATGCAGGATCGACAGCGGCTCGCTCTCCCAGCCGAGCGCGAGGTAGCACTCGTCCGAGACGACGACCACGTCGCGTTCCCGCGCCCACTCGACCACCTTGCGCAGGTGCTCGACCCCGAGCACCCGGCCCGTCGGGTTGGACGGCGAGTTGATCCAGATCATCGCCGGGCGCTGCGGCCCGAGTGCGGTGAGCCCGTCGGCACGCAGGATCGACGCGCCCGCGAGCAGCGCGCCGACCTCGTACGTCGGGTAAGCCAGCTCGGGGATGACGACCAGGTCGCCGGGGCCGAAGCCGAGCAGCCGCGGCAGCCACGCGACCAGCTCTTTGGAGCCGATCGTCGGCAGGACGGCGTCCGGCTCGATGCCCTCGATCCCGTGACGGCGGCCCAGTGCCGCTATCGCGGCGGCGCGCAACGCGGGAATACCGTGCGTGGTCGGGTAACCGGGGATGTCCGACACCGACGCGAGCGCGTCACGGATGCTCGCCGGCACCGGATCGACCGGGGTGCCGATGGACAGGTCGACGACGCCGCCCGGATGCTCCCGCGCCCGCGCCTTGACCGCGGCGAGCGAGTCCCACGGGAAGTCGGGAAGGACTATCCGGCTCATTCGCCCTGCGGGGCGAGCGCCTTGATGAACCCAGGGTCGTGGCTGGTCTTGCCGACCTTGGAGGCGCCACCGGGCGAGCCGAGCTCGTCGAAGAAGTCGACGTTGGCCTTGGTGTACGCGGTCCACTGGTCGGGGACGTCGTCCTCGTAGTAGATCGCCTCGACCGGGCAGACCGGCTCGCAGGCGCCGCAGTCGACGCACTCATCCGGGTGGATGTACAGCATGCGGTCGCCCTCGTAGATGCAGTCCACGGGGCACTCGTCGATACACGCCTTGTCGAGCACGTCGACGCAGGGCTCGGCGATCACGTAGGTCACTGCGCACTCCTGCTGCTATTCGTCATTTCACCAGTCATACCGCGTCGCGGACATTACGCGGTCCTGAGCCGCCCGGGATGGTGAGGCCACCCTTATTCATACCGCCGGTATGTCGCTCACCGGTCCCGCCTGCGCGGCTTCGGAGCGGCCCTGCTGTCCCCGGTGACGATGAACCGGGGCGCGGGCTTCGCGTCCGGCTCTTCCTCGGCCTTCTTGTTCGAGATGGCCCGGTTGAAGCTGTCCGAGATCTCGCTGACCAGGTCCTCGTTGTGCCTGTCGTCCTTGCGCGCGATGCTCATCGGCTGTCCTCCGTCCTCATTCGTCGGTCCTTGACACAATCTAACCGTGAACCCCGACGAAAAGCTCGAATTCGCCTGCAGCCTCGCCTGGCCGCCGCTGACCGAGGAAACCCTCGGCGAATGGCGTCTGCGCTGGGCGGACGGGTTCACCGGGCGCGCCAACAGCGCGCTGGCGATCGGTGATCCGGGCGTCAGTCCCGCGCAGGCGCTGAAAAGCGTGTGTGACTTCGCCCACGGGCACGGCGTCCCGCCCGTCGTGCAGGTCGTCCAGGACAGTCCGAACGAGCGCGCCGTCGAGGCCGAAGGCTGGATCCCGAACCGGGCCCACGCGGCGGGATACGAGGTCTCCGTGATGACCGGGCCGCTGGGCCAGGGTTCCCCCGGCGCCACGGTCCTCGACGAGCCGACGCCGGGCTGGTGGGACCTGACGGCGGCGGGGAGCGAGCCGACGGCGGCCGAGCGCCACGTGCTGACCAGCGGAAAGATCGGCTACGTCGTTGCAGGCGGTGCTGTTGCAGACGGTGCTGGTGAAGACGGTGCTGGTGAGGACGGTGTGACGGCCGGAGCGGTACGCGGGGCGATCGTCGGCGACTGGCTGCACGTGTCCCGGCTCGCCGTGCGCCCCGGATTCCGGCGGCGCGGGCTGGCCGTCAAGCTGATGGCGGCGCTCGGGACTTGGGGCGCCACACAAGGCGCGAAGCAGTACGTGCTGCAGGTGGCCGAGACCAACCCCGGGGCGATCGCGCTGTACCGCGGGCTCGGCTGTACCGAGCACCACAGGTACCGGTACTGGGTGCCGGGCGAGTGCGGGTGAAAGGATTCCCAACCGTGAAGATCGTCGTAGTAGTCGGTGGAGTGGGCGGGGCCCGTTTCCTGCTGGGGGTCAAGGCCGCGCTGGGGATGCCCGCGATCGGCGCCGCCGAGGAGTCACCCCATGAGGTGACAGCGCTGGTGAACACCGGGGACGACGTGTGGATGCACGGCCTGCGCATCTGCCCGGACCTGGATACCTGCATGTACACCCTCGGTGGCGGAATCGACACGGAACGTGGCTGGGGCCACTCCGGGGAGACCTGGTCGGTGAAGGAGGAACTCGCCGCCTACGAGGCAGAGCCCACCTGGTTCGGCCTCGGCGACAAGGACATCGCCACCCATCTGATCCGTAGTCGCATGCTGCGCGCGGGTTATCCGCTCTCCGAGGTGACCGAAGCGCTGTGCGCCCGCTGGCGGCCCGGCGTCCGGCTGCTGCCGATGTCGGACGACCGGGTCGAGACACACGTCGTGATCGACGATCCGGACGAGGCGGGCCAGCGCAAGGCCATCCACTTCCAGGAGTGGTGGGTGCGCTACCGCGCCGAGCCGGTCGCTCACTCGATCGTGGCGGTCGGCGCCGAGGAGGCCAAGCCCGCTCCCGGCGTGCTCGACGCGCTCGCCGGGGCGGACGCGGTGCTGTTCGCGCCGTCCAACCCGGTGGTTTCGGTGGGCACCGTGGTGGGGGTGCCGGGGATGCGCGAGGCACTGCGCGCGACCACCGCGGGCGTCGTCGGGATCTCGCCGATCATCGGGGACAAACCGTTGCGCGGCATGGCCGACGCCTGTCTCGCCGCGATCGGTGTGGAGACCTCGGCAGAGGCCGTCGGGCGGCACTACGGCTCGCGCAAGGAGTCCGGGGACGGACTGCTGGACGGCTGGCTGATCGCCGAGGGCGAAACCGCCGACGTGCCGGGGGTGACCGTCCACGACGTCCCGCTGCTGATGTCCGATGTGGACGCCACCGCGGCGATGGCCCGCGCCGCGCTCGAACTCGCCGGAGTGACGCTGTGACCTTCAACGACGGGACCTTCAACGACGGGACCTTCAACGACGGGACCTTCAACGACGGGACCGTCAATGACGGGACCTCAAACGACGCGAACCCGGACTACGGGCACGCCACGGCGAAGCTGGAGATCCTGGCCGTCGAGGGCCTGCCGGAGTTCCGGCCGGGCGACGACCTGACCGGCGCGATCGCGAACGCGGCCCGCTGGCTGCGCTCGGGCGACGTGCTCGTGGTGACCAGCAAGATCGTGTCCAAGATCGAAGGCCGCCTGGTCCGTGTTCCGGCCGACCCCGAGGCGCGCGACGCGGCCCGGCGCGAGCTGATCGACCAGGAGACCGTGCGGGTGGTCGCCAGGATCGCGCGCACGGTGATCACCGAGAACCCGCTGGGGATCGTGCAGGCCGCCTCCGGGATCGACGCCTCGAACGTGCGGACCGACGAGGTCGCGCTGCTCCCGGCGGATCCCGACGCGTCGGCGCTGGCACTGCGCAACGGGTTGCGCGAGCGCCTCGGCGTCGAGATCGCGGTCGTCATCACCGACACCATGGGCCGCGCGTGGCGCAACGGCCAGACCGACGCCGCGATCGGCGCGTCCGGCCTGCGTGTGCTGCACGACTACGCCGGCGCGATCGACCGGCAGGGCAACGAACTCGCGGTCACCGAGGTGGCCGTCGCCGACGAGATCGCCGCCGCCGCGGACCTGGTCAAGGGCAAGCTGGGCGGCACCCCGGTGGCGGTCGTGCGCGGCCTGACGCTCACCGACAACGGCTCCGGCGCGCGGGACCTGATCCGCCCGATCGAGATGGACCTGTTCCGCCTTGGCACCAACGAAGCGATCGCGCAGGGCAAGCGGGAAGCCGTGTCCGGGCGGCGATCCGTCCGCGAGTTCACCGGGGACGCGGTGGATCCCGAGGCGCTGCGCCGCTCGATCGGCGCCGCGCTGACCGCGCCCGCGCCGCACCACACGCACCCGGTGCGGTTCGTCTGGCTGCGCGAAGAAGCAACCCGCCGGAAACTGCTCGACACGATGCGGGATTCGTGGCGGGCCGACCTGGCCGCCGACGGGTTCACCGAGGACCAGATCACCAAGCGACTGGGCCGCGGCGACATCCTGTATCGCGCTCCGGCGGTGGTGATCCCGTTCCTGGTCGCCGAGGGCGCGCACACCTACCCCGACGCCCGGCGGAACGCCTGCGAGCACACGATGTTCACTGTCGCCGCCGGCGCCGCGGTGCAAGGACTGCTGGTGGCGCTCGCGGCCGAGGAGCTCGGCTCGTGCTGGATCGGCTCGACGATCTTCGCCGCCGACCTGGTCCGGGAGACGCTGGGCCTCGGCCAGGAGTGGGAGCCGCTGGGCGCGGTGGCGATCGGGCACCCGGCCGGGCCGCCAGCCAAGCCGCGCGCCGCCCGTGAACTCGGCGAAGACCTGCTGGAACTGTGAAACTGATGAAGCTGTGAAACTGGTGAAGCTGTGACCCTGCACGCGAATACTGTGTCCACATTGGACCGATGGCGTCCTTCGGCGCCCGGCCAGGAATCGCTTCGCCAGGCCTTTCTCGGCTTTCTCGCCGCCCGCGACGACGTCTGCCGCCGCGAGTGCGCGGCGGGGCACATCACGGCGTCCGCCGTCCTGCTCGACGCCGACGGCACGCGGGTGCTGCTCACCCTGCATCCCCGGGTCGGCCGCTGGCTGCAGCTCGGCGGGCATTGCGAGCCCGAGGACGCGACGCTCGCCGACGCGGTGCTGCGCGAGGCCCGCGAGGAGTCCGGCATCGCCGACCTGCGCATCGACCCCGAGCCGGTCCATCTCGACGTGCACCCGATCACCTGCTCGCTGGGCGTGCCGACCCGGCATTTCGACGTGCGGTTCGCCGTGCACGCCCCGCGCGGGGCCGAGCCGGTGCGCAGCGACGAGTCCGACGACCTCCGCTGGTGGCCGGTGCGAGCACTGCCCGCCGGTTCGGAAGATCTGGGCGAGCTGCTGGAAGCGGCCATGCCGGGACGCCCCGCGCTCTAGAGTGTCGGCTGGACGAAGGGGAGAAAATGCCGACGTTATTCCTGGACAGGGTGCATTATCACGGCGGCGGCGGGAGCGGCGGCAGCACCGGCTGGGTCATCCTCGGCCTTTTCGTGATCGCCATCGTCGTGTTCGTCATCGTCGTCGCGGTGCGGGTCGCCAAGACGCGCCGCGAGCAGTCAGGGCAAGGTTTCCCGCCCCCGAACCAGCAGCCCGGCCAGTATCCGCCCGGCTTCCCCGCCCCGCCGATCCCGCCGCAGGGCTGGCAACAACCCGGCCCGCAGCAGTACCCCCAGCAAGGCGCTTTCGGGCAGCAGCCCGCGCCGGAACCCGGCCCGCAGCAGGGTTTCGTGCCGCCAGCGCCCTTCCGCGGGCAGCAGCCGTCCCAGCCCTTGCCGCAGAACCCGCCGCCAGGGCCCGATTCCGAGGCCACCCAGCTGGTCTCCGGCGCGACGGTGGACCCCGGCGCCGAACGCACCCAGGTGGTCCGGCCCGACCGGCTGCCCGATCCCGGCGCGGACCGGACCCAGGTCATCCCCGGCCGGACTCCCCAGCCTTCCGGGCAGGAGTTCCCCCCTGGCCCCGGCGCCGGACCGCGGAGCTGGTGAACAGTTGACTTTGTAGCAGCACTTGTGTCATGATCTCAATACAAGCACTGCTACTTTCCGTACTGTCCAGCCGCCGAACCGTTCCAGGGGTATCCGTGATCCTCAGCGTCGACAGCACCTCCCCGGTCCCACCCTTCGAGCAGGTGCGATCCGCACTGGCCACCCAGATCAACGACCGGACCCTGCCGGTCGGGACCAAACTGCCGACCGTGCGCAAGCTGGCCGCCGACCTCGGCATAGCCCCCAACACGATCGCCAGGGCCTACCGCGAACTGGAGGAGGCGGGCCTGATCGAGACCAGGGGCCGAGCGGGCAGTTTCGTCGGCGCGTCCGGGGACCAGAACCGGGTGCGGGCACAGCAAGCTGCCGCCGAGTACGCGAGCACCACCCGCAAACTCGGCCTCAGCCGGGGCGAGGCCCTGGCCATCGTGAACGCCGCGCTGACGGACAACGTCACCGCGTACCGGACACTTCCGGCACTGCGCGAGCGCCCGGCGCACTGACCCCGGCGGCGACACAGCGGTCCCCTACGATGAAAGTTCGTCGGCGAACGGGGAGACTCGCGTGGACGGGATCAACCTTGGCACGTCCTGCCGCTGCCGTTGCTGTCAGGCGTGGCGGGGGCGGTCATCCTGATCGTCAAGAAGTATCCGCAGCAGCCAGGAACCCCGCCTCCTGGCCCGCCCCCACAGGGATGGTGAGCAGAAACCGTGAGCAACTTGCTGATTTTGGTCGTCCCCTCAGCTTGTTGTTTAACCTGTTTGGTTCGTTGCGTTTGTGGCTCTTGTGTCCGTTTTGGGGTTCTTTCCGACGTGGCATACGACAGCGCGGTGGGTGTTTCGTGAGCCTGGTGGGCGGCCTGGGCC